>REEN01000018.1 GCA_007695015.1 Marinilabiliales bacterium | reverse complement strand
GTTAAGATTTACATCTGCCGCAGGAGGATTGCTGTGTTGACATTGCCCCGGGCAGGGTTTCATGTGTATAAAGTATAGTTAGCAAATTGTTCCACAATGTGTTACAAATTAGTGGTTAGGATATTTAGATTTTCAATTCCCATGGAACCCCCATGCTTTATTCATGTTATTTTGTCTGACGAAGTCTGATGCGGGTTTCATTCCGCGCGGCAGGGGGCCTTTATCCCCTGGTGTAAAGTTTTCTCACGTAGCGGGCAATCTCTCCTGTATCGTGGTCATTCATGCACCGGAAATGTTTTTTGGGGCATTTGCTGAACCCCCGTTTTGAGCAGGGCCTGCAGCTCAGTCCCCCCACCTCAAAAATGGCCGATTCACGGTTAGGCATGTAGGGGTACATGCCGAATGCAGGTACAGTGTTTCCCCAAACAGAGACGATCTTCTTTTTATGGGCTGCTGCTATATGCATCAGGCCACTGTCATGTGCTATAACCACGTCGGCCTGCCTTACCAGCGAGGCTGACTGGTTGATGGTGTATCTGCCGCATGCATTGAGCACCAGCTTACCGCACCCGGCGGCCACCGTTTCGCCTGTTGCAGCATCATTCCTGTCACCTGCCAGTATTACCGGGAGATTCAGTTCCCTGCAGACCTCGCATATTTTCTCTGCCGGCAGCTTCCTGGTATTATGGAGGGAGCCTATTGCAAAGAGTACGTAGCCGTTGTGAAACGGCTGGGGCAGGTCGGTTATCGCGACCTCTTCCTCAGGCGGGATGAAGTGATCGAGGCCTTTCCCGTCATTTACCACATCGAACAGCCTGAGAGTATCCAGGTACCTGTCCACCACATGCATGTCAGGCATCATGTTCCTCTTGAAATTTACCATCAGCCATTTCCTGGTATTGAGCTTATTGAACGAGAAGGTTATGGCGCCGATCCGCGATTTGAACAAGGCTGTTCTCAGGTTGTTCTGCAGGTCGATCACATAATGGAAACCTTCATTCCGGAGTTTGCTGGATGTTTTGAATGTCCCTTCGTAAATATGGATCCTGTCAATATAGGGGTTTGCTTTAACGACCGGAAAGAACCGCTCCTTTGTGAGAAAGTGCACTTCTGCTCCGTCAACCTGTTGCTTAAGGCACCTAATGACCGTTGAGGCCAAAACAATGTCGCCAGTTGAACTGAGCCGCACAACCAGGAACTTCACCGGCAGCTGCAACGGGTTGTCAATATGCATGTCCGGCTTATGAATATCACTGGACATATGTGCCGTTTTTTATGATATTGCCGCGGTTTTTGATTCTGTCAATAAAAAGCAGAACAGCAAGCCAGTATTCATTACTTGAGGGTTCCGCTTCCCAGAGGGCCCGGGCACCATGAACTCCCGCACCTTCCGCCGGAGAGAAGAAAGTCTTGAATTCATCGCCAATACCTGAAGCCAGCTCGGTCACATAAGGGAGTTCCGTTCGGGTTGCTGCAATGAATACGGGTTTTTGCAGACCGGCTATGGCTTCCTGTACCACTCCGGGTGGGCCCAGAAACTCTCCCGGACTGAATGCAAGGACTGCACCTGTCCGGTTTCTCTCCTTTGCAACCATCAGTGCCAGTGAGGCCGAGAAGGAACTGCCAAGGAGAATTACCGGGTTATCATTTTTCGCCTCAGCCCAGGAGACTGCTGCAACCATGTCTTTCACAGCATCATGTACACTGTTGCTGAAATTGCCGTCCCTCGCGGCCCTTGCCGTTTCATTCGCAACGAAATTAACCTCCCGCCCGTGCCTCAGATCAACTGCCAGTCCGTTATACCCCAGCAAATTGAATTTTGGAGCTACCTCCCTGAACTCACCCCTGCTTGACCCCGACTGGTGGAACATCAGTATCCAGGGCAGGGTATCGTTCACAAAGTAGCTGTCGGCCACTACGGCGAGTCCGTCGGCAGCATCCAGCACAATCTTTTGCTGGGCAAAAGACTCCCTGCCGCAAATAATGAAAAGAATAATAAACACAATACTTGTATACCTCACAATTCAGCAATTGAGACTTTTTCAGAAAGCACCATGATCTTGTTATTGTTAACTTCGATCATGCCTCCGTTTACCATGAAGAAGATATTGTCGCCCTGTTCGGTCTGAAGATTGATCTCTCCTGTTTCAAGAGTTGAGATAATGGGTGCATGGTTTATCAGTATTGTAAACGGTCCTTTGGAGCCAGGCACGGTAACGGATTTGACTCTGCCTGAAAATGCTGTTTTGTCTGGTGTCAGGATCTCAAGATACATGAGGTGGTTTATTATTTTGCCTCGGCCAGAAGGCGGTTACCCTTTTCAATGGCATCTTCTATGGTACCGACCATGTTAAAGGCAGCTTCCGGGTATTCATCCACCCTCCCTTCCATGATCATGTTGAAGCCTTTAATGATATCTTCAATGGAAACCAGAACGCCCGGAAGACCGGTAAACTGTTCGGCTACATGGAACGGTTGTGAAAGGAAGCGCTGGATCCGTCGTGCCCGGTGTACCACCAGTTTGTCCTCTTCCGACAATTCATCCATTCCGAGTATGGCGATAATATCCTGCAGTTCCTTGTATCGCTGCAGCAACTCCTTAACCCTCTGGGCAGTTTTGTAGTGCTCTTCACCCACGATCTCGGGTGTAAGTATACGGGAGGTGGAATCGAGCGGATCAACTGCAGGGTAAATGCCAAGTTCAGAGATTTTCCTGCTGAGCACTGTGGTTGCATCCAGGTGGGCGAATGTGGTTGCGGGAGCGGGGTCGGTAAGGTCGTCTGCAGGAACATAAATAGCCTGCACAGAGGTGATTGAACCTCTCTTGGTAGAGGTGATCCTTTCCTGCAACATGCCCATTTCAGAAGCCAGTGTCGGCTGGTATCCCACCGCTGAGGGCATGCGTCCCAAAAGGGCTGAAACCTCCGAACCGGCCTGGGTAAACCTGAATATATTGTCAACGAAAAACAGTATATCCCTTCCCCCGCCGGTACCGTCGCCATCACGAAAAGACTCGGCCACAGACAATCCGGAAAGGGCAACAGTCGACCTTGCACCGGGCGGTTCGTTCATCTGTCCGAAAACCAGTGTGGCCTGTGATTTGGATAATTCCTTCATATCAACCTTGCTCAGGTCCCAACCCCCTTCTTCCATGCTTTTGATGAATTCATCGCCGTACCTTATAACACCCGATTCAATCATCTCCCTCAACAGGTCATTACCTTCACGGGTGCGTTCTCCTACACCGGCAAATACCGACAGCCCTGAATATTTTTTTGCAATGTTGTTTATCAGCTCCATGATGATAACCGTTTTTCCAACCCCGGCACCGCCAAAAAGGCCGATCTTCCCTCCCTTGGAATAAGGCTCAAGCAGGTCAATAACCTTAATGCCTGTGAAGAGCACTTCTGTTTCGGTAGAAAGGTCGGCAAAGGCTGGGGGTTTACTGTGCACCGGAAAACCGCCTTTCTGATCAACCTCCTTCATGCCGTCAATTGCCGAGCCTACGACATTGAGCAACCTCCCCCTTATCTGTTCTCCAACCGGCATGGTTATAGGCCGGCCAAGGTTTTTCACCTTCATTCCCCGTCTAAGTCCGTCGGTCGAATCCATTGCAATCGCCCTTATGGTGTTTTCTCCTATATGCTGCTGACACTCAACGATCAGGTGCTGATCGTTATCCCTGTCAATCTGAAGAGCATCGTGGATGTTGGGAAGTTTTGATTCTTTTGATCCGAAACTGATATCTACCACCGGACCGATCACCTGTATTATTTCCCCTGTGTTATCAGGCATGATAATAAATATTTATTGGGTAAAAAGCAGTTGATTTTAAAATAACGAACTTAAAGCTTTTTTTGAAAATATTCACAACCGGCAGGTCCGATTATGAAAAAATCAGGACTTCCTGTCTGCCACCACATTCATTAATCCGATAAACTCTTCTGTTTTTGTTTTGTCTCCTCCTGCTTTATGAAGCATTTCAACAGCGTTGCTGAAATATTCTTCAATAGTTTCCCGTACATCCCCCTCCACTCCCAGGCTGTCAAATAACTCCCTGGCATACTGCACCTTCTTGTCGGGGTCGCTCTCGATCTCCATCAGGTTGATTATTTGGCCCTTTTTTGATTCACCTGCCCTCTCCAGTGCCCGGATCAGCAAAATTGTCTTTTTGTTCATTATGATATCGCCGCCCGGTTTCTTGCCGAAATCTTCGAAGCTGCCGTACAGGTCGAGCAGGTCATCCTGTAGCTGAAAGGCAAGTCCCAGGCTCAGTCCCGCTTCGTACATCAGGGCACCCTGGTTATCCGACGCACCGGCGGTAATGGCGCCTATCTCCATTGCTGCAGCTATCAGCACCGATGTTTTCAGTTTGATCATCTCCATGTAATCAACCTCAGATACATTCTTCAATTTTTCAAAGTTGATATCCATCTGCTGTCCCTCGCATACCTCAAGCGCTGTTTTATTGAATATGCGAAGCAGTTTTGGCAGTTTATCCGCCCCGGTTGCAGATATAAGTTCAAAAGAGAGCACCACCAGGGCATCGCCTGAAAGTATCGCCGTGTTTGTATCCCACTTTTTGTGGACGGTTGGCCTGCCCCTTCTGGTATCGGCCCTGTCCATAATATCATCGTGCATCAGTGTGAAATTATGGAACAGCTCCAGTGCAAGGGCCGGACCAACGCAGGGGGTTATATCTTTGCCGAACATCCTGCCTGCCATCAGAGATATGACCGGTCTTATCCGCTTTCCCCCGTTTGACATGATGTAATGTACAGGCTCGTAAAGCTCAGCCGGTTGCCGGCCCGGGAAGTTCATCTTCTCTATTTCGCGATCAATTGTTTTTCTGAGTTCTTCTGTTATTTCCATTACCGCTAGTTTTAAAATAATATCAATTCCTGCAAAAACGGAAGAATTTACAGGCTTTGACCAGCGCCCGGCATCTAAGGTAATAAAAATATATGGGGATTCTTTTTTTTTATATTAGATAATAATCTCTTATTTTTGGGCTGCAATTAAATGGCAATGCAATATACCCTTATTGATTTTCTTGCCCTGCTCGGGTCACTCGGGTTCTTCCTTTTCGGGATGAAATCCATGAGCGAGGCTTTGCAGAAGGTAGCCGGCGACAAACTGCGGGGTATACTGGCAGCCATGACATCCAGCCGGGTAAAGGGTATATTCACGGGCTTCATGATCACTGCCCTCGTTCAGTCGTCCACTGCCACGACAGTTATGCTGGTCAGCTTTGTCAACGCGGGACTGATCAATCTTATCCAGGCCATCGGTATAGTAATGGGGGCTAATATCGGCACAACCGTTACCGCCTGGCTTATATCGCTGCTGGGGTTTAAGTTCAGTATCAGTTTTATCAGCCTGCCGCTTATCGGACTTAGTTTTCCTTTCCTCTTTTCAAAAAATAAAAAGAGGAAATCAATCGCAGAACTGGTCATCGGCTTTGCAATGGTATTTCTTGGCCTTGATTTCCTGAAAGAGTCGCTTCCCAGTATTGAACAGCACCCCGAGATACTCAGTTTCCTCTCCTCTTATACCGAAATGGGATTGTGGTCAGTGCTCCTGTTCCTCTCCATCGGAACACTCCTCACCTTTATTATACAGAGCTCGAGTGCAACAATGGCCCTGACACTTGTAATGTGCAACAACGGCTGGATATCATTCGATATGGCTGCGGCAATGGTGCTTGGTGAGAATATAGGCACTACCATAACGGCAAACATAGCTGCCATGGTGGCCAACGTGTCGGCCAAGCGCACGGCACGGGCCCACCTGATCTTTAACCTTATCGGGGTTATCTGGGTACTGCTTGTATTCAGGTTCTTTATCGGCCGCATTGATTATTTTCTTGTCAGTGCCGGAATGGTATCGCCTTTTGAATCTGCCCTGGGCATCCCGGTGGCTCTCTCAATTTTCCATACGGTGTTCAATGTTATGAACACCTTGTTCCTATTTGGTTTTGCTCCCCTGATAGCGAAGTTTGTAACCCGCCTTGTCCCTCTCAGGGAAGAGGATGAAGAGGAGTTCAGGCTTAAGTATATTAACACAGGTATACTTTCAACGGCAGAGCTTTCACTTTTTCAGGCCAAGAAAGAGATATCCGTATATGCGGTCAGGACAAAAAAAATGACGGGGTATACCAGGTCGTTGTTCAATTCAAAGAAGGAGAATGATGTGGAGCATTATTTTGGAAAGGTTGAAAAATACGAGGAAATAAGTGACCGTATGGAAGTTGAGATAGCCACATACCTTACCAAGGTATCGGGCGGCCATCTCAGTCCCCAGGGCTCGCAACGGCTTCAGACCATGCTCAAACTGATAGATAACATTGAGAGCATCGGCGATTCATGCCAGAACGTTGCCAGAGCCATATACCGGAAAAAGCAGAAGAAAATAGTATTCCCGCAGGCACTGCGAGACAATGTCAACAAAATGTTCGATCATATTGAAAAAGCCCTGGATATCATGATTGAGAACCTGGATGAAGACTATCACAATGTCAGGGTTGACAGTGCCATTGAGATGGAATACAAGATCAACAAGTTACGCAACAAGCTTAAAAAGGAACATATCAAGAAGCTGAAAGAGAAGGATTACAAGTATGATGCCGGGGTTATATACAATGACATTATTTCACATTGC
>REEN01000017.1 GCA_007695015.1 Marinilabiliales bacterium | reverse complement strand
GGAAATACTCATCCAGTCCGCTCTTCTTTTTTGAAGAGCAGAAGCCTGCCTTTCTCAGGCAACGTGAGGTTACGGGTGAACTGAGGCTGGGAATGCCGGCTGGCCGGAAAGGTACGCTGGAGGCCGGCGGGTTCAGGACCGAGCTGAGGAACACCTATTATGACTCTGACGATTTCTCAAAAACAGATAAAAACAATGTGACCTGGTTCACCCCGTGGAGAGGATATATGCGCTACGAAAGAAATACACTCAACAGGAAACAGTACGCGACCTCGGGAAGCCTGCTGAGTGCATGCCTCAGCTATGTAACAGGCAAGGAGAACTTCCAGCCGGCTGAAGCCGGAAGTGACAGAGAAATATTGCAGGACCACTCCTGGTGGGAGCTGTCGGTAAGGCACGAAAATTACCTGCTTAACGGCAGCCGGTTCTCACCGGGATATACTGCAGAACTTTTTTTAAGCGACCGCCCGTTGCTCAGCAATTACACATCGTCACTGGGTATAGCAAAACAGTTCAACCCGTTTCCTTTGGCGCGGACCAGGTTTCTTCCCGAATTCAGGGCCTCAAACTACATGGCGGCAGGGCTGAAGGCTGCCTGGTCAATATCACGCTCTTCAAGTGTAAGGGCTGAGGCCTATGCTTTCCAGCCACTGCAGACCATTGAGCCAGGCCTGGATAACAACACACGTTTTGAGAATATCAGCTTCAGCCCGTCATATATTGCAAATTTTGCACTGGTCCGCCACCTCTCCCCCGGCCCGCTGAGCATCAGCGCATCCTACCTTGGCCAGGAGACCGGCACCTGGGTGTTTATGATAAACTTCGGCTACATCCTTTTCAACAGGCAGCAGTTCCTTTAAGCGGGTTAGCAACATATTACAGGGCATCATCCTGGCCACAACATCAACTGGCCAGCCGCTCCATTATTCTTCCCACAAGATCAACCGGCCAGCCGCTCCATCAATAACATTGGAATGGGCCCCAAAGTCCTGAATCCTTTTATTCCCTTATCCTAACCCCCCGGGTTGAGCCAGATTCGAAAACATTGTATTTATATTATATTTCTCTATTCTACAAAATAATATCTAACACAAGAAATCCTAATCCATAATATAATTAGATACTTTTGCCATGAAGACTACTATTAATCAAAACATGGGGGTTCCATGTGACATATTAAACCAAATTTTGAACAGATGAAGTTATTCTTAACCCTGGCATGGCGTAACATATGGCGCAATAAACGGCGGACACTGATCTCCATGAGTTCGGTGCTGTTCGCGGTTATGCTGGCAATTACATTTTACTCCATGGAGAAGGGAACATACAACCGCATGATAGAAAGCATGGTGACCTACAGCACTGGTTACCTGCAGGTTCAGGACGTGCTCTTTGAGGAGGAGCCGTCGATGGATAACGCCATGCTTTTTGATGAGAGCGTAAAGAGTGTTCTTGATGATTTGTCGCATCAAATAGAGTTATATGTTCCCCGGATACAGAATTTCGCCCTGGTTGCAACTGACGACCAGACCCGTGGTATCATGGTACTGGGTATAGACCCTTTTAAGGAGAGCCGGCTCAATAACCTCACTGATGATGTTGTTGCGGGAGATTTTCTTGATCCTGATGACGCCGATATTGTGGTTGCAAAGGGACTGGCAGGTATTCTGGGTGTTGGCGTTGGCGACACTATTACCCTGTTGGGACAGGGCTTTCAGGGAACTACCGCTGCGGGAATGTATGCCATCAAGGGACTTATTGACCTTAGGCTACCGGAGATGAACAATAACACTATTTACATGTCTCTACCGGCGGCCCAATGGTTCTATATGGCTGAAGACAGGCTCACATCACTTTTAATAATGCCTTATAATCCCAGGCACAGCAGGGCTATTGTCAATGAGTTGAACCAGCGCCTCGATCCTGAATGGTACCGGGCAATCCACTGGGAAGAGATGCTGGAGGATCTGCTGAGGCTTATGAAATTCGATATAGCCGGCACGATGGTAATGATGATGATCCTTTATATTGTGGTGGCCTTCGGCATTTATGGAACAATTATGACAATGATGATTGAGCGGCAAAGAGAGTTTGCCATGCTTATATCTCTTGGTATGAAACGTGGACAGCTGGCAGTGATCTGTTTCTTTGAATCTCTCTTTATTTCAGTTTCAGGAGCTGTTGTGGGAATACTGGTCGCTATACCTGTCGTAGTATACTTTAAACTTTTCCCTGTAACCTTTACAGGAGAGATGGCAGAAACATTTGTCGATATGGGATTTGAGCCTGTTTTACCATTTTCAGCCGATCCCTGGGTATTTGTTTCCCAGGCTCTTGTAGTGCTTGCCATCGCTTTTGTTATTGGGCTTTATCCGATACGCAAAGCGTATACACTTGACATAATGAAAGTTAAAAAATAAGCCTGTGAAGACACTTATAATAATATCGTGGCGTAACGTGTGGCGAAACCACAAACGCAGTATTATGATGATGTTTGCTGTTGCAATTGGGCTATGGGGCGGACTCCTGGCTCTGGGTATTGCTAACGGACTTGTGACTGAGAGGCAAAGGACAACCATTGAACAGCATGTATCACATATACAGATCCACAATCCGGAATACCTGAAGGACGACAACATACGAAACCATATCGGCAACTATAAGGAGCTTATGGATACCATAAGCTCAATACCGCGGGTAAAGGGTTATTCAGGACGCACAATGGTTACCGGGATGCTTGCAACGGCCAACCTTACCACCGGCGTGAGGATAATCGGGATTGCCCCCCCCTTGGAGAATCAGACATCAAGTATTGGCTCGAACATTATTGAAGGCAGTTACTTCGAAGATCCCGGGCGCAACCCGGTCCTGGTAGGCCGGACACTGGCTGACAAGATTAAGGTGCAGGAGCGTTCAAGGGTAGTCCTTACTTTCCAGGATCCCGATAATGAAATAATTTCAGCTGCATTCAGGGTATCTGGAATATTTCAGACCTCCAACACCACATTTGATGAAACCAATGTCTACATTCTGCAGTCTGATCTGGTCAGCTATCTTGACTCAGTTACTATGGTAAGTGAGATCGCAATTATTCTTGACGATATTGACGAGTCGGAACCGGTAGCCGCGTTCCTGAAGGAACAATTTCCTGAGCTTGAGGTAAGAACCTGGGCCGAGGTATCGCCTGAGCTTAGTTACCTGAATGAGATGTTCGGGGTTATGATAACGATAATACTGGGGATTATCCTGCTGGCTATGGCCTTCGGGCTTGTAAATACCATGCTGATGTCAGTATATGAGCGGATACAGGAACTGGGGATGCTGATGGCAGTGGGAATGAACAAGAAAAAAATCTTCAGTATGATCCTTCTTGAGACCTCATTCATTACTTTCGGAGGAGCTGCCGGAGGAGTGTTGCTGGGCTATATTACCATCCGGGCTATTCAAAATACCGGGCTGAATCTTGCAGTAGTCGGTGGTGATTCTCTCGAATACATGGGTTTCCCATCTGTCATTTACCCCGCCCTGGATCCTTCATTCTATTACACCCTTACCATAATGGTAGTTATAACAGTATTCCTGGCAGCTATTTTGCCGGCGCTCAGAGCGTTAAGACTCAAACCCGCGGAAGCGGTCAGGCATGAGTAGTCAGGCAAATTAAAAAATTGACAAAGCCATGAAAATAATTCAGACACAAAATCTTACCAAAATTTACAACAGCGATATGGTGCCGGTTCGTGCACTTCATAATGTAAGTGTTGATTTTGAAGAGAGAGAATTTACCGCGATCGTTGGTCCCTCGGGCAGTGGCAAAACAACCCTTCTCAATATGCTGGGAGGCCTCGACAAGCCAACAGAAGGAAATATCATGATTGATGGCACTGATATCACTTCGTTGAAAGAATCTAAACTGATAGACTTCAGGCTGCATAACATTGGATTTGTTTTCCAGAGCTATAACCTGCTGCCAGTTCTTACAGCAAAGGAAAACGTGTCGTTTATTATGCTGTTGCAGAAAGTTGACAAAAGGGATATGGAAAACCGTGCAGTTGAGCTTCTGAAGCAGGTGGGACTTGAGGATAAAATGGATGTGAGGCCCGCCAAGCTCTCAGGAGGGCAGCAGCAACGGGTGGCTGTTGCCAGAGCCCTGGCATCCAAACCCAGGTTTATCCTTGCCGATGAACCAACTGCGAACCTCGACACAGAGTCGGCCTTCAACCTGCTGGATATCATGGCCAGGCTGAACAGGGAAGAGAACATCACCCTCATCTTCTCAACGCACGACCGGAGGGTTATTGAAAGGGCCCGTCGTGTAATAACACTGGTTGACGGAGCAGTGGCCAGCGATGAGCATTTTGAAAGAGAAGAGGTAGAAGAGAAGGCCTGAGCAGAGGGAATACTGTTAACAGGTATAAAACTGATTTCTGTCTCACTTTTTACCAATATGGTAAAAAAATGAGCTTTCACGTGATAAAATTATTACTATAATTGAAACCAATTAATAGTCATCCCGTTAAAAAAAATGGATTCTTATACATTTTATTTTTTTTGAAAATTTTATTGATTATATCATCATAAATCTGATTATTATTGAAAGAATATTTACTAATACCAGTTTCACAACCCACTTCTTTTTCCCCGGGACACGAGAATAATAAATCGTACCCCTGCCATTGGCTGTCAGTTGCTGATCTGCAAGGCATTCCTTGCAGCTGCTGGCCGGGATATCCCTTTCCGGACAATAATCACCTCATTTTAACCAAATATTACCTGTAGTTACAGGACAAAAGAATTAAATGAAAAACAATCTGCAAACACATACAATTATGAAAAAGCCAGGATTAATAAATCGTCTGTTGACGGTTATTTTCATGCTGATTACCTGTCAGGCCCTTCTCGCCACCAATATCCGGGTAAGCGATATTGTCATTGTCGAGCGTAATGACGCGGACAGATATATTATAGTCCAGTTCAACCTGAGCTGGGACTATGGCTTCAGGGTTGATGACGGTGCCAATACCAACTGGGATGCCGCATGGGTAATCATGAAGTATAAACGCACTGACCAGACTAACGTGCAGTGGGGACATGCCACCCTGGCCGGTGCGGGTCATACTATCCCGGGTAACTACACCAGCTCTCTCGGAGCAACTGGCGGTGTTAACAAGGGCATATTCATCTATCCCAGCGTCATCTTTGCCGGCACCGCCGAAATCAACGGGGTGCAGCTACGATGGGATTATGGTGAGGATGGACTGGACCCTGAGCATGAGGTGGACATCCGAGTGTTTGGAATTGAAATGGTATATGTGCCAACTGGTAGCTTCTACGTGGGAAGCGGGGGTGGTGAGACCAATAGATTTCATGCAGGAGGAGAGAGTAATACAACCCCATTCCAAATTACCAGCGCCCCATTCCAAATTGGAAATACTGCCGGCAATCTATGGGCAACTGGTCCTGCCGGATCCAGGACTGCCGGCGTATTTGCAGAAGGTTATCCTACAGGTTATAATGGTTTCTATATGATGAAACATAAGATAACCCAACAGGCGTATGTAGATTTTTTAAATACCCTGACCTACGCTCAACAGGATGCCCGGATTAATGGCTCACCCGGCGATGGTGTGGGTGTATACGCTCAAGATCAGACTGCAAATAATAACAGGCGGCATAGGATAAAAATAATAACACAAGGTAACGAAAATGTAACCCCGGCAGAATATGAAACTGAACATCCTTATCTGCCGGTTAACTGGATCTCACCTGAAGATTTACTATCATACCTGGACTGGGCTGCACTTCGTCCATACACCGAGATGGAATACGAGAAAGCCGCCCGCGGTCCCGCCAGTCCTGTTGCTAACGAATACGCATGGGGCAATAGAAGGATAGGTGCAGTTACCAGCATTGAAAATGCCGGTACTGCTACCGAAGCACCTGTTGCAAGTGGTTTCCAACGTGATATAACTATTGATCATACTAAAGTAAACGAGAATCTTACAAACTTCCCTGTTCTTGTAAGGCTGGATGAAGATAATTTCGATTTTTTCAGGTGCCGTGAAGATGGATTCGACTTCCGTTTCTACGATTCGGAGGGCAATACTCTGAGCTATCTCAGAGAAAGGCACAATTTCGCAGACAAGAAAGCAGAATACTGGGTAAAAGTTCCATTGATTTCAAACTCCCAGAACACCGTTATCACCCTTGAGTACGGGAACATCCTGGACGCTGCTGACGGTGCAGATCCTGGTAATGTATGGGATGATGATTTTGTTTCTGTCTGGCATTTAGATGAGGATGCCGATGGTGCTGCCGGCGAGTACAAGGATTCTAAAGGGGGAAACGATGGCACCGGTACCGGTACTGTAGCAAACAGGATTGAAGGTCAGGTCGGACTTGCCCAGGAATTTGACGGGGAAGGAGCCATAAGCATTGCAGATGATGCTACACTCGATATTGAAGATTTTGTCACGATCAGCGGCTGGATCAAGCCCCGGGAGTTAACAGGTGTTAACCGTACCGAGGCAACATCAGCCGACTGGGCAGATTACCATTCAATAGATAACCTGACCACGGCAGCCGATAAGCTCGCGGTTGATACCGGTCCGGGAACAGGTTGGCGAATCTCAAATGCAATATCACTTGATGCTATTAAAAAGGCCGGCAGCAGCTCAATTGACTGGGAGGATGAGTGGGGCTATAAGGTAGTTGCCTTTACTTCCGGCGGAGTTTTCTCTGTACCCGAAGGAGTAACCGAGGTTGACGTGCTTGTTGTTGGTGGAGGCGGTTCAGGAGGTAATTCCCCAAACGCCAATACTATTGGAGGAGGAGGTGGAGGCGCCGGCGGCCTTGTTTATGAAGATGGCTTTAATGTTTCACCAGGGACCAATATCTCTGTAATAATTGGTCAGGGTGGATCACCGCAAACAGCCCATACTAGTGGATTTAATGGTGAAAACAGTTCGTTTGGCAGCATTACAGCGCTTGGAGGAGGTGGTGGTGCCGGTGGTCAGGGTGGTGCTGCAGGTGATGGTGGTAGTGGAGGTGGAGCTGAAGGTTCTTCCGATTGGAATCTTTATGGAGAAGGATTACAACCTGCTTCGGCTTCAGGTGGGTTTGGAAATGATGGTGGTCAACAAGTAGGAGCAACCACGGGCGCTTCCGGTGGTGGTGGAGCAGGTGGATCTGGAGAAAGTAATAGCGGAGATACTGGCGGTGCAGGCGGTGCAGGAATGGACTACAGTCATGTTTTTGGAACAACATGGGGGGATAATGGCTGGTTTGCCGGTGGCGGTGGTGGTCATGGCAGGGGCAGTAGTCCTTCCGGTGATGGGGGGCAAGGTGGCGGCGGTGTTGGAGCTACAGGTTCAGATGATAATGCCGAAGATGCTATGCCTAATACCGGTGGTGGCGGTGGTGGTGGCAGCAACAATAATTCAGGAGTAAGTGGTGCAGGCGGCTCAGGTATCGTACTTGTCCGCTATAAAGATCCCCAATCCGTGAGAATATACACTGCCATTAATGAAAGTGCTGATACCCCACCCGACTTTGACAATGTTCAGATATTTACAGCAGACGGCAGTTTTACTGTTCCTGACGGGATCACAAGACTGGAAGTGCTTGTTGTTGGCGGCGGTGGCGGAGGCGGGTCCGACAATGCCGGCGGTGGCGGCGGAGGTGGAGTAATCCATGAAACCAATTACACGGTTGAGCCGGGACAGATCATTGCTTTTTCCGTGGGTGCCGGAGGCGCACATTCAGGAACAGGCAATGCTGATGCTCAAACAAGTGGAGGAAACTCTACCTTTGGCACCCTCGAGGCTATTGGCGGCGGATTTGGTTCTGGTGGCAATACAGGTCTCAGACCCCCGGGCGAAGGTGGTTCAGGTGGTGGGGGACAAGGTGAGGTGTTTACCAATCCCAGCTGCGAAGGAGCAGCAGGTACCCCGGGGCAGGGTCATGCCGGAGGAAGGGGTTATACATGCATTACCGGCGGCAACGGCGATTATGGCGGTGGCGGTGGCGGTGGCGCAGGTTCATCTGGCTCCAATGGGGCTGTTGTTATGGGTGGTGCCGGCGGTATGGGTTACCTGTCAAGTATTACCGGAGAGCCTCGTTACTACGGTAGCGGCGGCGGTGGTGGCGGTGAGAATGGTAGCGGTGGCGGTGGCGGCGGAAGTTCAACCGGGGCAGGTGCTGCAGGAGGCCAGGGTGGAGGTAACCAGGGCGGTGATGGGGAGGATGATTTTGGCGGTGGAGGAGGCGGATCCTCTGCAACAGCCAGCCGTGGCGGCAGCGGAGGCTCCGGTGTTGTTATAGTGCGCTATGGATTTGCCACCAAAGGTGATCCCATCCCCGGCATCAACGAGGGTGATGACCTGACGGACAAGTACCTGTGGGTCAGGCAGGAGCTTTCAACAAACAATGCAACCCACTCTCCTGAGCTGGAGAGCCTGGAACTGGAAATCAAGGGCGAAGCCGTGATCGCCGGTAAAGGCGAGGATGCATACCAGCTTAGCTACTACGATGGCCAGCTAAGGGGTTACATCAACAACCAAAGGGTATCATCAGCCCTGACTCTTGACCAGTACCAGCACGTAGCTATTACATATAATGGTTCTCACCAGAGGATATATGTAAATGGCTTGTTAACCGGCACGCTTGCATTGACAGGAGATATCAACACGAATGCCAGCAACCTTGTTATGGGACTCAACCTGGAAGGCGAACTCGATGAGTTCAGGTTATCGCCTGTTGCCCGTTCCCAAGCCTGGCTCCAGGCTGAATACCATAGCGGCACGGGAGACTTGGTTCAGATTGGGGGTGAAGCGCAGAATGTCAATGCTGTATATACTGCTTCAGGTACATTTGGAGGTGTTGGCGCAGGGCCGCTTAGGGTAGGTTTTGGAGCAACCGGAACAAGCTCGCGCACAGCATCGGGCGCATCGTACTGGGGGATTATGGAGCTAAGTGGCAACTTATGGAAGATGACAATTGCAGCAGGAAGTGTTGCTGGTCGAGAGTTTACCGGTTTGCATGGAGATGGTGTTCTGACAGAAGCAGGCTTTTTTAATACTGCCAATTGGAACGCAGGTACATTAGGTCTCCGCGGGGCTGGTTTTACAACCGCTTTGGATCGTCTAAGGGTATCCGACAGGAATAATATTACAACTCTAGATGCTGCCGGCAGGCACAATAACCGCGGAGGCCGCGGTGTTCGTACCGCTCCGTAATTAACAAAATAATTAAATTCCGGGGGCTTTTACCACCGGGATTAACAGTTATTCCCAGGTTTTTCACATTGTCTTCTTTTCAATGCACAGGATACTGCCAATAATAGTTTTACTTGTTTTAAAGGTCAGCCTGCTTTATGGCCAGGCTGACCATATGGTAGTATCCATGCAGCCCCAGAACACCCTGCAGGAACGAACTATAGGGGGGCCGCCCACGGTAACCCTTTACGATGAGTCCGACAACCCGGTGGTGGGGGTCAATATTACTGCAACTATCAACAAGAACAGCTTTGCCGGCGGAAGCACCCTTACTGTTGAAACCAACGAACAGGGGGAAGCCATCTTCACCAACCTGATAATTGATGATTTTGATACCGGGTACGAAATCACCTTCGAAGCGGATAACGATGAAGCACCAGGCGTTGCAGATGTGACCTCCGTATCTTTCGAGATATACGAGGAGCAATTTACAATAACCATCCTGAATCAGCCCATTCACAGCGTTGCTGATCATACACTTGAGGCTGCCGATATTATCAACCCCGTCACGGTAAGGGTTGCCGATATGGAGGATAACCCCGTGGCATCAGGCACGGTATATGTTACCCTCAACGAGGGTGATTTTACTGTTGAGAGCACTACTTCTGCATCAGTAAGCGGTGGTATTGCCATATTCGATAATCTGATCATTGATGAGGACGATACCGGCTACCAGTTAATCTTCTCAAACCCTTCGGTTCATATTGCCGATGTTACTTCCGATGCTTTTGATCTGGCAGC
Organism: Marinilabiliales bacterium; assembly: GCA_007695015.1. Taxonomy (NCBI): domain Bacteria; kingdom Pseudomonadati; phylum Bacteroidota; class Bacteroidia; order Marinilabiliales; species Marinilabiliales bacterium. Next base: position 21,810 of record REEN01000017.1, on the reverse strand, counting down.
AGAAATTGCCACCATGAGCATGTATGTGAACACCTCCGAAAGCATCGAGGGCATACCAATCTACGGTCCTCCAACGGTTTACGTTGATGATGATGGCAGTCCTGTGGTTGGCGAATTGATCACGGCATACCTCAATAAAAATGATTTTTCAGGCGGCAGCACCACCACCGCGACGACCAATGGCGATGGACTTGCAATTTTCGATGATCTGATTATAGACGATTACACGACAGGCTACCAAATCTTTTTTAAAGCAACAACACAGGGAATAGCCACCATAACATCTGATCTTTTCGATGTGGTTCAGGAGGTTGCCCTCCTTGAGGTCACCCTTCAGCCGGAGCTAACCATTGCAGACGAGTTGATTAATGGTCCGCCCACGGTCACGCTGAAGGAAAAGGGGACAAACGACCCTCTCCTTGCAAATATCCTTGTCACCCTGAACCACGGTTCATTTAAGGATGGCAGCACCACCATCGTAACCACGGTGGATGGCGTTGCGGTTTTCAACAACCTGAGGATTGATACACCGGGCGATTACATGATGATCTTCAGCGTTCCGGGCACATCCGGGGTTGACACAGTGATGACGGCCGAATTTGAAGTTCTTGCAATCGCGGGCAATATGACCGTGACCACACAGCCGCTGGAGACCATAGAGGGATACATGGTGGAGGGGCCACCAACGGTAACAATCCTGGATACAGAAAGCGAGGGAATAGAAGGTCTTGTTGTAACAGCCATTCTGAACCAGAACGAATTCTCCTCTGATCCCGCGACCCAGGAACAGACAACAGATGCGAACGGAGTTGCAGTTTTTGATGCGTTGGTCATTGATGAAATCGCCGGCAATTACACCATCTTCTTTGATCTGCCGGTGACCAGCGGGGTGGTGGGAGAAACCTCTGAAAGCTTCGATGTGGTGGAGGAAGTTGCATTGCTGTCAATAAACCAGCAGCCCACGCTTACCATAGCCGGAGAAACCATTAACGGTCCCCCATCGGTTCTTATCATCAATAAAGCCACAAGCAATCCTATACCCAGCATCAACATCTACGTCAGCCTAAATAAGGGAGATTTCCAAGGGGGCAGCACCACCATGGCAACCACCAACGCCTCCGGAATTGCAACCTTCGATAATCTTATTATTGAGGATGACGAAACCGGTTACCAACTTGTTTTTTCAAGCCAGTCCCCGGGCGTGGCCGATATTTCATCCGGCCTGTTTGATGTTATACCCGTGGAAGGTGCAATTACCATTACACAGCAGCCCCTGGAAACTGTTGATGGATATGCTGTAGCAGGACCCCCGGCCATCCAGGTCCTGGACAACGATACCAACCCGATGGAAGATATCGGGGTTACGGCAGTTATTAATAAAAACAGCATTGCAAGCGGAACCGAAACCAGGCTTACCAACGATCAGGGCATGGCTGTTTTTGACGACCTGGTTCTCTCCGATATTGCAACCGGCTACGAGCTTACCTTCACGGTGGATGTTGGTGAGGGCATTCCGGACAAAACATCCGAAGCCTTCAGGGTTGTTGCAGAGGTGGCTGTAATAGAAATAACCCAGGAACCGCTACTGACCATCGGGGGCGAACTGGTTAACGGTCCCCCGACAGTGCTGCTCAGAACCCCGGGAGGAGACCCGATAACAGGTGGCAATATCACCGTATATCTCAACAAGAACGATTTTGCAGGTGGCAGCACCACGACTGTTACCACTAATGCAAGTGGCATTGCTGTTTTCGATAATCTTATCATTGATGATGCAGATACCGGTTACCAGCTAACATTCTCCTCCGGCTCATCGGGAATTGCCGACCGGACATCCGGTGCATTTGATGTTGTTGAGCCTTTGGGCTTGATGACCATCACACAGCACCCCCTGGAAACCGTTGACGGGCATCCAGTCGCGGGACCGCCAACCGTCACCATCACTGAAACCAATAGTGAACCGTGGGAAGGGGATGAAGTTACAGTGACCGTATCGGTAAACAAGAATGATTTTTCAAGCGGCACACTTTCCAGGGAGACCGTTGACGGTGTAGCAGTATTCAATGATCTCGTGCTTAATGCAATTGACACCGGTTATGAGCTTGTCTTCAGCATAGATATCTCGGAGCATATAGCCAATAAAACATCAGACCCGTTCAACGTGGTAGCCGTTGCAGGTTACCTTGATATTACAACCCAACCCTCGGAAACCGTGGCCGGAGATCCGATTAACGGTCCGCCCGTGGTGCGTTTGACAAACCTTTCCGGTCAGGGAGTCGCGGGGGTCACAATCAGTGCAGCCCTGAATAAGAACAGTTTCAACCCCGGCAGCACCCTTACAGCAGTTACCAACTCAACCGGACATGCAACCTTTGGCAACCTTGTAATTGATGATCATGATACTGGCTATAATCTAACCTTCACAGCAGTTGGAGCATCGGGTGTTGCTGCCGTAACCTCCAATGATTTTGAGGTTACCGATGCCACGCTTTCTATGGATATTGTTGAACAGCCCACAGAAACAGTTGCCGGCGTTGCCATGGTGCCCGCCCCGCGGGTACACGTCTATAACGGCGGCGGCAATATGGAAGGTGTGGTGGTAACTGCCTACATCAACATGAATTCGTTCAGCGGCAGCAGCACCGTTACAGCAACAACCGATGCCGGTGGCATAGCCACCTTCGACAATCTTATCATAAACACCGCTGATGCCGGCTATTTAATAACCTTTAACGCTGACCTCTCGGGCGTGCCCAATGCACATTCGGCCGCGTTCACGATAATCCCTGCCGCTGCCGGCTATATTCTGGTTACGACCCACCCGCAAAACACTACTGCAGGCGAAACTATTACCGGTCCGCCTGCGGCAACTGCCTACGATGAGTTTGGCAACCCGGTGCCGGGGATAAGCATAGGGGCTGAGCCAAATCAGAATCCGGGCTCATTCTCAGGCACGACACCTGTTACTACCGATGCAGGCGGTGTTGCCGTTTTTGACGATCTGGTCATTACTACCTCTGCATCCAACTACCAGCTATTCTTCACTTCTGCCGGGGTAACCACCGGTAATTCCGGCACTTTCGCGATAAACAATGCCGCACCTGACCATATAACCATCATTACCCAGCCATCGGAGACTGTTGCCGGGGCAGCCATATCGGGACCGCCGGTGATTGCCGTGGAGGATCAGTACGGCAACCCCGTGCAGGGCGAAACGGTTACCATCAGCACAGTGGAGGGTTACGCTATCGACGCGGGAACCCTCAGTCTCGAAACACCTGCCAATGGTGTGGTTGCCTTCCCTGACCTGGTTATCAACACGGTCGGCACCTACAGCTTTCGCTTTGCTGTTGACGGACTTGAGGCCACATCGGCCTATTTCAGTGTTGTGCAGGGCACGCTCTTCTCCCGCTTCTTCGGGGCATCACACAGCGGCTTTGTCTCATCCGCGGAGAGTGGGATCCCTCTTGGACAAACCCCCGCGAGAATCGAGGTGATAACTCAACCCATGGAAAGCATAGTTGGTACCGGGATCGCCGGGCCTCCCCGTGTAGTGGTTTACGACGCTGTTGACAACCCCGTTCCAGGTGTTTCAGTTACCGTGACAGGGGCGCCCTTCAGCGCCGGGATTGAAACCCTGTATACCGGAAACAGCGGAGAGGCTGCTTTCGGGGGACTGGTTATTGATGCGGCAGGAACCTATACCCTTACCTTCACCGCTGATGATCACCCCGACGTCTTTACCAATTCAGATCCTTTTGATGTGATTGATCCAACAGCCACCATGACCATGAGCATGCAACCCCAGCAAACCGTGGCGGGAGAGGCTGTGGCAGGTCATCCCACCGTACTGCTGCTAAACTCTATAGGTATGCCTGTGCCCGATGTTGATATAACAGTTTACATCAACCAGCACAACTTTGGCGGTGGTTCAGTCATAACGGTTACCACAGGTGCCGATGGCCTGGCCGGGTTTGATGAGCTGTTCCTCACCAGCGCGGCACCGGGCTATCAGCTTATTTACGATGCCGATTACTCCGGTGTTCTTAATATTATATCGGATCCCTTCAGCGTGGTAAGCGCCCCGGCGCATAGCATCGGGGTAACGACACAGCCCCTGGAGACCCTTGAGGGCGCTACCCTGGCGGGGCCACCGGCAGTGACAATATACGATGAGTATGGCAATACCGTGGCGGGTATACCGGTTACCGTTACCGAGGCGATTCAGGGCATACCATTCGACGCGGGCATAACAACCCTTACAACCAACAGCTCCGGAGTTGCATCATTCTCAACGCTGGTGCTGAACACAAGGGGAACATACCAACTCTCTTTCGGGGCTTCTGGTGTTCCATCCGTTACCTCCGGCACCTTCCAGGTGGTATCGGGCACGGTGGCCAACAGGTTCAGGGGCAACAGCCATAGCGGTTTTACATCGCTGCTGACACAGGATAAGCTCCTTGGGCAGACACCTACTCGCCTGGAGATCACCACCCAGCCGGCGGAGACCGTTGCAGGCTTTATTGTTGAGGGACTCCCCGCGGTAAGGATATACGATGAGATTGACAATCCCGTGGCAGGGGTCCAGGTAACCGTAAGCGTTCTGGATGGAGGCAGCTTCAGCGAAGGAACAACCACCCGGACAACCAATGAACAGGGTGATATTACCTTTAATGATCTGGTAATAAGCGATCAGGGTACATACAGGCTGAACTTTTCGGCCGACAATCATACGGCAACGGTTTCTGACGTCCAGTCCGTTCCCTTCGATGTAACCGGCCAGTTCTACTTCATGGATATCGTTACACAGCCTGGGAATAGTATAGCAGGCGAAGCTGTCGCCGGACCCCCGGTTGTCAATATCACCAACTACATCTATCAGCCCCTTGCCGGTGTGGATGTGACGGTTTACATCAACCAGCACGGTTTTGCCTCCGGCAGTTATACTGTTCCGACCAATATGGATGGTGAAGCTGTTTTCGAAGACCTGGTGATCAATACCGCGGCTATGGGTTACCAGCTAATATTCGATGCTGACTATCCCGGTATCGCCAACGAGACATCGGTTACATTCGAAGTGAGCAATGCCCCCCCGTCAAATATAAGCATCACCACGCAGCCCGGCACAACCATCGAGGGAGCTGTCATTGTAGGTCCCCCTTCAGTAAGGCTTGCCGACGAGTTTGGCAACCCCGTGGCCGGAGAAACCATTTATGTTGCCGAAACGGGAGGCTACAGCTTCGATGCGGGAAGTACGTTCCTGCTTACCGATGCATCTGGAAGTGCAGTTTTCAGCGACCTTATAATAAATAACATGGGGCAGTACAGCCTTACCTTCAGCGCCGATGGTGTTGATGATGCCATTTCCATGAACTTTAATGTAACCTCCGGAACCGTAGCCAACCGTTTCTATGGCAATACGCATAGCGGTTTCGTTTCATTTGAAGCAAAAGACAAAGCCCTTGGGCAGATACCAGCACGTATAGAGATTGTTACTCAACCTCAGGAAACCGTTCTTGGAGATTTCGCCGGGGTTTCCGGTCCGCCCGCCATCAGGGTTTATGACGAAGTGGACAACCCCATGGGCGGGGTTTGGGTGAATGTCTCTACCGGCGGCGCGGGTATAACTGACGGAGAAACCCTACTGGTATCCGAAGCGGATGGGACAATATCTTACCCGGGACTTATGATTGATGAGATTGGCTCATACCAGCTAACCTTTATTGCACAGGATTACCCGGCCGTATCGGCAACCTCGGCGATATTCGAAGTGGTAGGCCCGAACCTGTTTATGACCATGGATACCCAGCCGGCAGAAACAGTTGCCGGTCAACCGGTGGCCGGTCAACCTACGGTCAAGCTTGCCAATGCCATCGGGCAGGGATTCGAGGGTGTTGATGTTACCGTAGTCGTAAATCAGCACAGCTTCGCATCTGAGCCGGCTACGCTGACTGTTACGACTGATGCGGACGGGTTGGCTCTGTTCGACGAACTGATTTTAAACACCGCGGCTACTGGTTACCAACTGATCTTCGATGCCGACTATCCGGGTGTAGTAAACCTTGCATCCGATGCCTTTACCGTTATCCCGGCCGGTCCCGATGCCATCAGTATCATACAGCAGCCGGCAGACACCGACGCGGGCTCGGTTATAGCCGGTCCGCCATCAGTGAGGGTTACCGATGAGTTTGGCAATGTAATACCCGGGGTAGGCGTATCGGTTGCCGAAACCGGCGGATACATATTTGATGGAGGAAACACGAGCCAGAATACCAATGCTTCGGGTGTTGCATCCTTTACTGACCTGGTGATCGATAACCAGGGGCAGTACAGCCTTACTTTCAGCTCCGCGGGGGTTGACGATGCCGTTTCAACGATTTTCAACGTTCTCTCGGGCACCGTGTCAAACCGCTTTAAGGGTAGCAGCCACAGCGGCTTTAATACCACAGCTATTGACGATGTGAGGCTCGGTCAGCAGCCCACCCGTATAGAGATTCTGATGCAACCCCAGGAGACCATATCAGGCGATGCTATCGCGGGGCCGCCGCTTGTTGTGCTCTACGACGAGGTTGACAACCCCGTGGGGGGCATAACCATCAATGTCTATATTGCCGGTGCAGGCGGACCCCTGTTTTCCGGCGGAAGCACCACGCAGGTTATTACCGATACGAATGGCGAGGCCGAATTTGACAACCTGATCGTCGAACTAACCGGCACCTTCACCCTGCGTTTCGAGGCCGACGGCTATGACGGGATTGTTCCCGATGCCATATCCCAGCCGTTTGATGTGGTGGACCCCCTTTTAACCATGGAAATAACCGGGCAACCCGCCGAAACCATCGCCGGTCAGGTGATAACCGGCCCGCCCGCTGTCCGTTTAACCACGGCCGGAGCGGTACAGCAACCCTTTGCAGGAGTTGGGGTTACAGTATACATAAACCAGAACTCTTTTGCATCAGGAACACAAACTGTAATGACAAATGACCAGGGTTATGCCATATTTGATGACCTGGTTATAGAGACAGCAGCAGCAGGCTACCAGATTATATTTGACGCCGACTACAGCGGCGTGACAAATCAAATCTCCGGTGCATTTATTGTATTGCCCGGACCTGCCAGCCAAATGAATATGGTTACACAACCGTTAAATGCTCAAGCAGGTGAAATAATAGGAGGGCCGCCAACCATTGCCCTTTATGACGCCTACAACAATCCCGTTCAGGGTGTTGCCATTACCCTGACAGAGCAGGGAGGCTACAGCTTCGATGGCGGGACAACAATACAAACCACAGGGCCGAACGGGTATGCCTCATTCAGCGATCTGTTGATAAATACCACCGGTTACTACACCCTGAACTTCGATGCAGCAGCAGGCGGAGTGCCTGATATCCAGTCCCAACAGTTCCGCATACTCTCCAACGACCTGGTTGGCCGTTTCAGGGGTGCCAGCCATAGCGGGTTTACCCAGGAAGAGGAGAAGGATGTTCTGCTTAAGCAGATACCTACATATATCGATATTCTTACCCATCCATCACAAACAGTTTCGGGTGAGGCAGTCCAGGGTCACCCCAGGGTGGCGGTATACGACCAGCTCTATCAACCCGTTTTCAACGCCGATGTTATGGTATCTGTGGTCGGGGGTACGGTTCCGGCCATGACCGGTACCATGAACAGACAAACTGATGGTGATGGTGAGGTTGTTTTCGATGACCTGGTAATAAGCGAGATAATAGAGCACAGGCTCTACTTCGAGGTGGGCGGGCACAACCATGTTAATGTTACATCACAGTACTTCGAGGTTATTGCCCCCCTGCTTACCATGGCTATACATACAGAGCCAGCCGATACACAGGCAGGGGAGATTATTGAGGGAGACCCGTCCGGGCACCCCGCTGTAATTATTACAGATGGTCTGGGTAATGGTGCAGATAATATTGAGGTGAGCGTTTACCTCAACCGGTTTGCCTTCGCATCAGACCCCGTGTTTGCAACCGTAACCACGAATGAGTCGGGGGTAGCGGTATTTGACAATCTCTCTATCACGCATGCCGCGGCAAACTACCAGATGCTGTTCGAGGCCAGCTCCGCCGGGGTCAATAGTGTCACCTCCGGCAGTTTCACTATTCTTCCCGCCCCGCCCCATACCTTAACCATTTCTACACAACCGCAATCCAGCTTCGCCGGGGCAGCTATTGAAGGGCCGCCTGCCGCTGCACTTCATGATGAATTTAACAACCCGATCGAAGGGGCAACCGTAACTGTGGGCGAAGCCGGCTCCGAACCGCTCGGTGGTACAACGTCCGTAATTACCAATTCAGGCGGAACAGCCATCTTCAGCAACATAACAATTGATACCCCGGGCACATATCAACTGGTATTTGATAATGCCGATGTTGATCCGGTAACTTCATTCAGCTTTACCGTATCATCATCTGAAATAGCCGGAAGATTCAGGGGCAGCACCCACTCAGGGTTCACAAGCGAACTGATTGAGGATGTTCCGCTCTATATCCCCGATCCGGTTGAAGCACCCCTGTTTGATGACCCGGCAACTGAAATGTGCGAGGGCACAACAGAAACATTTACTGCAACAGCGGAGCACAGCGACTCATTGAAGTACTCGATTAACCCGCCATCGTTCGGGACCATGAATGAGAATACAGGCGAACTGGTGCTGAATATGGGGTTTTATGGAACACTCTATGTTATTGCTACTGCCTATGGCCATGAGGGCCCTGTCAGTGACTCCGTTGTAGTAACTGTCAATAGTGAAGTTGATATACCGCAGTTTGATGATCCTGTTTATACCGTTTGCCAGGGTGTAGATTTAACAACCCAGTACATAGCCGAAACGGTTCAGGGAAGTATCATCAGTTACTCTGCAGAACCGGTTGAAGCCGGCAGCATTAACACCATTACCGGGATAATGACCTGGGCTCCCGGTTTCAGCGGCGAGGCGAGAATATATGCCCACGCTGAAGCCACAAACGGATGCGGTCCTGTAAAAGATAATTTTGTTACCGTAACCGTTAATCCTGAGATTGGCGATCCCCTGTTTATCCAGGGAGCCGTTGAGTTATGCCAGGATGCCCCCAACGAAACCTACCAGGCCGCATCAACAAACGCTGAAAGCATTACCTACTCACTCTCCGACGGGGCAGCAGGAACCCTTAACCCCACGACGGGGGTAATGAACTGGGATGCCGGCTTCCATGGACAGGTCACGATTACCGCAACAGCGACGGGCTGCGGAGGGCCTAAAACGGTTAATCGTGTGGTTACGGTTCATCCCGCTCCAGCCACATCAGCAATTACCGGTAACAGTCCCGTGGTTTGCAATGCCGAAGGTGAAGTCTATAGTGTTGTATTGAACCCGGGTTCAAGCTACCAGTGGACAGTTCCTGCAGGCGCAACTATTATTTCCGGAGCCGACGGACCTGAAAACAACAGCATTACTGTTGATTTCGGAGAGAACAACGGCAATATCACCGTCATTGAAACCAGCGTTCATGGGTGCACCGGGGCCTTGGTCAGTCTTATGGTTACCCTTGACGGCTGCGGCATGCAGGCTGACTTTGAGTCCACAGCTACCACTGTCTGCGAGGGAGGCTCCATAACCTTTACAGACCTCTCAACCAATCCCGTTAGCTGGACATGGGACTTCGGTCCGAGTGCGAGTCCCTCGGGCGCAACAACACAGGGCCCCCATACGGTAACTTTCAATACAGAGGGCATATACACCGTAACACTAACCGTTACGGATGGTGTGGCCAGCGACACCCATGAAATTCAGGTCACAGTCCAGCGCAGGGGCAGGTGGCTTGGCACGGTGGACACGGACTGGTTTAACACCGGGAACTGGTCGTGCGGTGTACTTCCTGACCAGAACACTGATGTTACCATTGAGAGCGGAGCAGATCATGATCCGGAGATCTCGGGATCCGACGCAAGCGTCAGAAACATAACTATTGAAGATGGTGCAACACTCGGAATTGACGGAGTGACCCTTAATGTATATGGCAACTGGACAAATAACGGCACCTTCACCTCGGGCGGGACAGTGGCCTTCCGCGGAAGCCCGTCCACCATTACGGGCACATCTGAGACCATATTCAATAACATTTTAATTACCAGTGGAGCCGCACTTTCTGCACCGGCCAACCTTTATATCGAGGGCAATCTCGTGGTTGACGGAACATACACCCATAACAACGGCAGGGTTGTATTTACCGGAGGCTCAGGCCAGCAGATTTCAGGCTCCTCTGCAACCCTGGTATTGCATACCCTTGAAACAGATAAAACATCCAATTCACTTACCATTGACCGTAATGTTGATATAGCCTCACAGCTCAACCTTGTTAATGGCATTATACACACATCAACCGGTACGATGCTCAGGCTCCAGGCAGGTTCATCATCCACAGATGGAAGTGACGGATCTCATGTTGACGGTCCAATTGAGAAACGGGGTGGAACAGCATTTATATTCCCCACCGGGAACAATGGTGTCTGGGCCCCCATCGGTATCTCGGCACCCGGAGCGCCGGATGAAACATTTGTTGCTCAATACTTCCATGAGGGACATCCTGAGTCTGCTGTTCCCGATACAGACGGACCGTGCAGCAATTGTGTAACTGATGACAGCATCAGGGTGGTTCTCGACACGGAATACTGGACCCTGAACAGGACCGGCGGCAGTTCGAGCCCCGATGTTACAATGTACTTTAAGGACCTCGACCGCAGCGGCATATCGTCGCTGGCAACCTTGGTCTACGCTCACTGGGACGGGGCTGAGTGGAGCAAGAAGGGAAAGGGCGGCATATCCGATGAAGTGAATATGGGATATATAACCGGCACCGGTTTCTCGTCCTACAATGTACATGCACCGGCCATAGCCATAGTCGAGGATGAATGTTCAGCGGTAATAACACGGGAGTCGCCGCCAGTAGAGGATATTATTTGCGAAGATGATGTTTTTGAGTTAAGGGTTGAATTTACCGGTGAGGCACCATTCAGGCTGATCTATACTGACGGAGACGGCAACGATGTAACCCTGGAAAATATTAACGACAATTATTTGATAATAGAGATTGTTGCCGAATGGCATCCTCCCGATCCGCTGGGTCCCGTATATGTTTATCAATATACTATTGTCGAGGTTGAAGATGCCAACGGTTGTAAAACAGAAGGTGAAGGTACTGTTACAATTGAGGTATACAAGCGTCCAACCACCGGACCGGTACATCATATTCCCAATACCTTTGGCCAGTAGCGAGAATATGCCGGTTACATGTTTACTGTCTCTTTCCTGTAGACGGTTTTCCTGCCAGGCATATCTTAGATTTCCATTACCCGGCCAGCTTAAGGAATTCTCCGGATAAAAAAGGGTAAAATTCAACCTGGTAGTGAATAACTCATTTCTTCATGGGCTGCATTTTCCTGTATGTAAGTGATCCCCACAACCATTCAAATGGCCCGAACCTGTAATATTTCAACCAGTACTGGCTCCAGATGATCTGTATAATATAAATACAAACTATCAGGATAATACCCTGCCATACATTCACCTGTCCATACAACCCTAACCCGTAACTATAAAAAAGTATACAATACATTTAATCAGGTTCATTAGCCGGTTTATCTTCATCTTCATTCAATTCATGTACCACAGTCCTGAGTTCTGTCAGATCATTCTTGTAGGCGTATTTTTGTGCCCAATGTGTCCATAGAATAACCAAAGGAACCAGGGTGACCATGAGAATGCCGGTAACCAGCAAAGTACGTAGTTCAAATTCAATCTGGCCAAAACTTCCTTTATTAAGCAATTGCACATAAAGCACACCTGCAATCAGGCCAAGGGGTATTGTGAATTGAGCCCACAACCTTTCCATTTTCAGGATCCTGACCACACCGTTATAATAATTTAAAAGGACTGTCCTTGTATTGAGTGAAAACTCATTTTCTCTTTTGATCTTCAGGTAAAGTCTGCCGGAATATATTAAGTTGGCAGCCATCATTAAAAACATTAATCCAATCAAAGCAAGAACAGGAGGCTGGGAAATATGGACAATAGCGGCCACTACAAGAGCGACCATAAAAAAAATAGTCCAGTAAAGCCCAAGCTTCAGCTTCAGGCCAAGCCTGGCAAGCAGCATATCAGACCTGTTGGTATTTATTTTTCCATCAGCACCATCAGGCAGGCGCTTTTTATCAAAGTCACTGCTTAATTCATTCCAGATATTCTCAATATTATCCATTAAAAAATATTTTTTAGTTTATCAATTAATTTCGTTTTTATCCTGTGTATCCTTGTAGCACTGTTTTCTTTGGAAAGGCCCGTTATTTCAGCTATCTCTTTATAGTTGTAACCTTCAAGATAAAGGGTAATTATAAACCTGTCTGTTTTGGATAGCTCTTTTATTGCTGTTATAAGGGCCATCTTTCCATCATTTGGAAAAGGTGAGCTGTCAGCCTTTTCTATAACCTCCTCGTTGAAGCTTTCTGTATTCATCCGGCTTTTATTCCTTCTGTATACAAGTGCTGTATTAAGGCCCACCTTATAAAGCCAAGTCGAGAATTTTGATTCATTCCTGTACAAAGGATATGATTTCCAGCTCTGATAGAGTATTTCCTGCAGCAGGTCTTCACCATCCTCCTTTCTGTCAGTGTAAATTGCTGCTATTTTATGGATCAGTCCTGCGCAATCACTGATCCGCGAAAGAAATTCAGCTTTTTTTTCCGAATGGGACATTTCAATAGTCTTTTTGCAATATTAGTATCAGGTGGTCTTGAAAATTTACATTTAATATGCAAAATTTTTTATCAACATAACCATATCCATTATCAGCAGGCATATAAAAAATCTGCCCCATACAGCACCTATCAATTCTGCGCCATCCATTGCTATAATACCAAAATCAGGTGTACCCCAACCTTCTACATATTTCGAACTTTCAGGCAGGTCGAGAATGAATTTTGGAAAAGGCCTTTCTCCATCAGGGACAAACAGTGCCTATCAGGACCTGAAGACGCACCTGTTATTATATTTCTTCATAGCTTTGGAATGGATCAAAGGACAGGATATTTGAGAAACAAAAAGAGGTATCAATGCATGCCTGATCGGTTTTTATTGATTGGTTCCTCAGCTTATCCATCCGCCTACTCAATTCACCTGGCGAAATTCACAGTTTATCTACCTTTTTTTCCAGCATCTATCTGCACTGCATATTTGCATCACAACCGTAATATTAAACCCAATCACTGCAGCCTTGCACTTCATCTTTGTTAAAATCATGTAACCAAAAAATAAAATGAAGACTATATTAACAGTACTTGTGTTCGCCTCACTCATTGCCAGAGACATAAACGCCCAGACTTACATTTCTGGAACAGTTACAGACAGAAACGGCAATACTCTTCCCGGGGCTAATGTATATCTGAAAAACTCATATGATGGTGCCTCAACTGATGCTAACGGCACCTTCTCTTTCTTAAGCAACCTTAACGGGAGTCAAACAATTTTGGGATCATTTCTTGGTTACGCACTCCAGGAACAGCAAATACTCCTGACAGGTGACAGCATTGAAGTGAACTTTTTACTCAGGGAACAATCAAATTCAATTGCAGATGTAATCATAATTCAACTTCAATCCCATCCTGTTTAACTATTTGTAGCAGAGGTGACACCTCATCATTTAAAAATTGATGAAGACCGACTGTATATGGTTCAATACGGGTGTCCACCTTTCTCGTGAATGACCATGCCTTAATATTTGCTTCTTCATCACTGTTGTCAAACGATTCTGAAACCAGCATTACGTCAATATCGCTATCAGGACCGGCTTCTCCACGGGCATGACTGCCGTACAAAAAGGCTTTTTCAACAGGAATGCCTGACAGGTTTAACAGCGTGCAGTATTTCTTCAATATTTTTATAATTTCGCTTTTAGCCATTGGAACAAATCTTTAGTTTGATTCAAAATATCTTTCGATTTTATTTTTGAAGGAATCTTGGGGTAATACCCGGGATAGCGACCTTCCAATTGATAAAACATCAATGTATCACACAATAATAATTGCGATTCTGAAAGAGCCAAATCGGTTTTTTCTATCAGGAAAGACAAGTTATGAATCTTAGGCGGCAAATTACCTGTGCATCTTACAACATGTGCCTTAATTGCTTTTTCAATACATAAATGACATAAAAACAATCCAAAGAGAATTTTCTGGTTCCTGATTAATAATCCGGCTGTTTCCAGATCATCCTCAGATGAATTGATCCAGTATTCTATCTGTTTTTTGATATCCATATATACATTACTGATATTAATCCAAAATTACAATTTTTTGTTTGTCTTATCATTTATCTGCATCAACAATTCTTAAATAAGCATATACAGAACTATCAGCAGGGCAGTAGAAAAAACAGATGTTTCAACTCCCTATTCGGTCGAATGGTATACCCATAACTGGCGCGGAAGTTTTGAAGGATTCGCACCAACCCCGGCTGCCCTGATGAGCAAGTTGCCCAAGGAGGTGCCCGGATTGAGGAACTGTCATATGGTGGGACAATGGACAACCCCCGGCGGAGGGATCCCGCCTGCAGGGCTGGACGGACGAAACCTTGCCATTAAACTGTGTAAGAGAGATAAAAAACTGTTTCACACCGGTATCTTATCTTTATCAGCATAATCAAGGACCGGCGTAACAAGACTTCTGAAAGCCCCCTTCCCTCTCATGCTTTCATCAACAGCTACAATCTTTATTCTGTAAAATCGTCCGCTCACAACTCCTCCTGCCAGCTGAAACTAAATACATTGCCGGCTATTTTTCCTCCTCAATCATATGCCGATTATCTTTTTTCTATCTCTTTCCTGCAGACAATAATTCTCCCGGCATCATCACCCGGCCAGATACCGGATCAACATCCTGATCAGCCTCCTGATCAGCTACCTCGCCATTTTCAACCATTGCCTCCCTTATCACCTCCTGATAGCTCCCCCAGCGAGACATTTTCACATTGAGTTTCCTGCCGGTTTCAAGAACTTCACTCCAGCCGTGCATCATTTCATACTTTCCGTGTTCATAATGCCCCCTCACCATGTTCATTTCATCTTCGGCAGAGAACATTTTTCTGAAAAGGGGAACCAGGATGGACAGCGGCAAATAAAGAATATTTATAGGTGATATGAACAGCGGCCTCATACCCATTTTCCCGCAGACCCTCAAACCTTCCCTGGCCGTGAGTATCATCTCACGCACCCTGGCTTTATCCGCCAGCACTTTTTCCGGTCCACCGTACTTAAGAAACAAACCTATACCGGAGGCTTGCTGAATATGATGGGATATGATCCAGTTATCAATTTCCCTGGTGGGTTTGGGTTTAAACCCTGCTGTTTGCAACAGCTCCAGGACAGGCTCTACCAGCATTTTTTTATGATCACTATCAGCGCTTTCAATTCTGGTGTGACCATCATCAAATATAATGGTATCTATTTCGCCACCCCTGTTAGCACCCCCAACCATATGGGGAAAGCCAAGTATAAAGCGGTCAGGGCTAAGGTACCTGTTCACCGTTTCCCTGCATTTCCATGTGTTCTGCAATATAAACACCGTACCTGTATTAAGTGTGCTAATCATTTCAAGCACCTGGTCAAGCTGATGGCTGTTAACTGAGACTATTATCAGGTCATTATCATCAGGTATATTACCCCCGGTAAACACGGCAGGCCGGAATAATTCAGTGCCGGTAATTCTTCTTCTGTTTCGTTTATCGACATAATTGATCAGTATCCCGGACTCCCTTGTGCTGTTTTCTTTGCCGGCCCTGACGAGCACCCTTGCATCATGCCCGGCTTCAGCAAACTTCCACAGGTATGTTGTGCCTATTACTCCGGTTCCGATTGAAAGTATCTTCATAAACAAAACTTTACTGGTTATTATTAAAAATCAGCCGGCAGCCCTTGTATTCGCATAAATCAATATAACTCCGGCAGAATCAATCAACTACCAGCCAAAAAAAATGCTGATAAAGCGCGGATTCCTGTTGACCTGGTGCCTGCGGAGATGAAGGATATCTCTTCAGAGATCATTTGCAAGGGGCTCATGTACAAGATAATTTTTTTTAAATCTTGAATGTTTTCAAAAATTGCACCAATTTCAAGTAACCGAGGTAATTTCCATAAAAAGGATAACTGAAACCTCTTTTATTAAATCCGCATATTATACTGCTATACACTATCGCGATTGTTGATGGTGATAAACTCTCTGAATTGAAAGTATACCCTCCTTAGCCCCCTGTTTTCAGGTAAGCGGGGAATGGGTACAATTCAACCTGGTAGTGGATAGCTTATCTCTTCAGGGGCTGCATTTTCCAGTATGTAAGTGATCGCCACAACCATTCAAATGGCCCGAATCTGTAATATTTCAGCCAGTACTGGCTCCAGATGATCTGTATTATATAAATACAAACGGTCAGGATAATCCCTTGCCAGACATTCACCTGTCCATACAACCCTAAACCGTAACTATAAAAAATTGTAGTTGCAATTATTGACTGGGTAAGATAATTGGTAAGAGCCATTCGGCCTGTTACGGCAATCCTTTCCGAAAGCCATGAGAACCATCCCCTGTGAATACATAGTGCAATAAGCGAAATATAGACGAAAGTCATCGACGGACCGCCAATGGCAAATCCGGCGTTAAGAATTATCAATTCCAGGTCGGGCATTGTATGACTGGTCCGGGGAGCATATTGAGCCAGGAAAAAATTCGCTATCAGGGCTATTGGGAGACTGATAAAGAGGAGTTTTTTAAAAAATCCGGTGTTTTTTCCGATATCTGCAAGATACCCCTTCCTGCCGAAAACCATACCGACAAGGAACATACCCAAAACAAAAGGGAAAAAGAATAATATCCCTCCAAGTATATAGGAATACTCCGTCAGCCTCATGGAAATGATCTCCGGAAAGCTGCCCTGCGAATAAGTGAGTATTGCCTGCCGGGTCAACTCACTAAATTGTGCTTCCTGCTGGGCAAATCCATCCTGCATTTCACCCGCAATTTCAGGAATTGAAAGCAAAAAATTAATAAAGCCGGCCATCAATGCAGTTAAAACTACAGGCAGCAACATAAAAACCCCGGCCCATATCAGGATGGTGCGAGTGGACTTCCGCCTGAACCAGACCAGGACAAAGCCGAATAATGCATAGATCACAAGGATGTCACCATACCATAGCAACAACACATGGAGAATCCCGATGGCCAGTAAAATCAGGAGCCTGCGCCGGAAAATCGTCAGAATGGCACGTCCTGCTTCATCAGCTTTCTGCAGGAAAAGGTAGAATCCCATTCCAAAAAGCAAAGAAAAAAGCACATAAAACTTGCCGTGAAAGAAAAAATCAATTAACCAGTTGGCACCGGAATTTACCGGGTCGGCCCACAGCCTGCCCTCTCCCATGGTAATTGTAAATGGGACGTTAAAAAACTGCATATTCACCATGAGTATGCCTAACAAGGCAAATCCCCGTAAAACATCAAGTATTACGATTCGCTTCCTTTGTTCGACAGGCTGAAGCAATGTGCCGGAGTCAAGAGTTTTCCCTGTTGTTTCCGGATTCACAGTTTCCTGAAATGTTGTTTCTATGTTCATTGCAAAAATTAATTAATTGATCAGTTTATAAACAAATATAACACCCTGTGGGAATATTCACCATGTCCGGTATTATAAAATGGATCATTCCGGATTATTAACCGGGTTTTCTTCATCTTCATTCAATTCGTTTATCACAGTCCTTAGTTCTGTCAGATCATTCTTGTAGGCGTATTTTTGTGTCCAGTGTGTCCATAGAATAACCAGGGGAACCAGGGTGACCATGAGAATGCCGGTAATTAGCAGAGTACGCGGTTCAAATTCAATCTGGCCAAAACTGCCGGTATCAAGCAATTGCACATAAAGCACACCTGCAATCAGGCCCAGGGGTATTGCAAATTGAGTCCACAACCTTTCCATTTTCAGGATCCTGACCACACCTCTATAATAATTTAAAAGTACTGCCCTTGTATTGAGTGAAAACTCATTTTCTCTTTTGATCTTCAGGTAAAGTCTGCCGGAATATATTAAGTTGCCGGCCATCATTAAAAACATTAATCCAATCAAAGCAAGAACGGGGGGCTGGGAAATATGCACAATAGCTACCACCCCAAGAGCGACCATAAAAAATATGGTCCAGTAAAGTCCAAGCTTCAGCTTCAGGCCAAGCCTGGCAAGCAGTAGATCAGACCGGTTACTGTTTATTTTGCCATCAGCACCGTCAGGCAGGCGCTTTTTATCAAAATCACAGCTTAATTCATTCCAGATATTCTCAATATTATCCATCATGCAATATTTTTGAGTTTAACAATTAATTTAGTTTTTATCCTGTGTATCCTTGTAGCACTGTTTTCATTGGAAAGGCCCGTTATTTCAGCTATCTCTTTATAATTGTAACCTTCAAGGTAAAAAGTGATAATTAGCCTGTCTGTTTTGGATAATTCCTTTATTGCTGTCATAAGGGCCATTTTCTCATCATTCGGAAAATGTGAACTGTCCGATTTTTCGATATCCTCATCATTTAAACTATCAGTGTTCATCCGGCTTTTGTTCCTTCTGTATACAAGGGCTGTATTAAGGCCCACCTTATAAAGCCAGGTTGAGAATTTTGATTTGTTACTGTATGAAGGATATGATTTCCAGCTCTGATAGAGTATTTCCTGCATAAGGTCTTCACCATCCTCTTTTCTGTCAGTGTAGAGTGCCGCTATTTTATGGATCAGTCCTGCGCAGTCACTGATCCGCGAAATAAATTCAGCTTTTTTTTCCGAATGGGTCATTTGAATAGTCTTTTTGCATTATTAGTATCAGGTGATCCTGAAAATTTACATCTGGTCTGCAAAAATTTTCACGATTCAAATTTTAATTGATGGCAGTGTCGTTACAGAACTTTTTTCATTGTATATGCCGTGTTGACCTCATCGATTATGGAAAAGCCCATTTTCAGGTAAAAGCGGGCGGCAGGATTGCGCTTGTCCACACTCAGGGAGACAGCATTATATCCATTCCTTTTTGCAAGCATGAAGAATTTGTTCATCAATTCGCTGCCAATACCCATGTCTCTGCAGCTGCTTTTCACAGCCAAAGTAAGCTCAGGAGTCCTGTCGTCAACATATCCATATCCTTTATTTGCATGCATAAATAATCTCCCCCATACAGCACCTATCAATTCTGCGCCATGCTGTGCTATAAGACCAAAATCAGTTGAACCCCAGTCTTCTATATACTTTGAAATTTCAGGCAGGTCGAGAATGTATTTCGGAAAAGGCTTTTCACCCTCCGGAACAAACAAAGCCTCGTACAGCATTTCCCTCAGAAAGAGGTAGTCGTTTTCGGAGATTTGACGGTAACTAATATCCATTTTGCGTTGTGCTTTACAGGAAATAATGAATCAATTAAAAAACTCCTCCAGCAACCGGTGAACCCTCTTCCTGTCAGATTTAACATTAAAGCACATATGTGAGCTCTCATCCAGAAGCACCGGCCTCTCAAGATTTGCAAAGATCTTCTCAGCCCTTTTAAGCACTTTTCTCCCGGGAAACATCACATCCCGGCCGGCAGCAATTACCATTACCGGTCCATTGAAGCGGGCAAGCTCGTCTTCCCTGGCATTGCGCGGCATCTCGGCTTTAACATCAACGTGTTTAAAAACCGCCTCGACCATTTCCAGGGTATCTTCATCGATATCATCGGTGTTGATCAACGGTCTGACAGCTTTTACAAGGTTTTCCTTTCGGGGAAACATACGGTATCTGATCATCGGCAAGCCGAGTTTCATAATGATACTTAGCAGCGAGCTGTTTGCAATGCCTGATGGCACAATGAATGCAGCCCTTTCTATACATTCAGGTTTAACTGCAGCCAGTCTTGCAAGTATGCCTCCACCATAGGAAATCCCAATAGCACCAGCCCGATCTGGCCCGATCCCCCCGATAACATCAGCGGCCCATTCACCATAACTGTTGTCGCTGGAAGAAAGCACCGTTTGCGCACTCCTGCCCGGGTGACCGATCGTGTCGGGGGCATAGATCCTGAAATTTTTCAGTAAATGCAGGAAGGCCTTCAGGTTGTACGGGTTGGTGGAATTACCACCGTGAAAGATCACAACCGGCTTCCCCTTCTTGTTGCCTGCTGTGATCATATGGGTATCCCCGAACCTGGTTTGGATGAACCGGGAATCATATTCAATGTTCAATGATCTCAGTTGCCTGTCATAGATATCCATCAGGATCTTCTCTCCCTCAGGGCTTTTGTAAATAGTGTCTGATGCCATATGCTGGTTATTTATTTACTACCTCTTTCCTGTAGACGATTTTTTTGCCCGGAATATCGTAAATTTCCATCACCCAGCCATCTTCATTAAATCCCTTTTCCCGAACGAACCTGTTCATGGCGGGGTAAACTTTCATTATGCCCATCATGACCGATAGTTTTCCCCGGTAAGGAAACTCGGTAACTATATATTCCTTCTCGGGGAGGGTCTTTATGTTGTATTTGCCTTCAAGCTTTTTAAGTATTGCCGGGTCAGGATCTTCGAGAATATTGCCAACCTCCGACCTGAGCCTGCTCTTCTCAACCTTTTGGGGGTTGTCGTAGTATATCCCGAACCCCCTGAATGTTTCGACTCCCTCCTCATTCAGCAACGAATAATATATCTTGTCAATCGGACCTGCACTTTTGCTGTAATCGCCGGTCTGCTCCACATATACAAGGGTCTCTCCGCCCTGTTTTTCTATATTGAAGTCAACCCTTCTCAAGCCACCGTAATAGATGAACAGGGCTGCAACAATTACCACAACCAGCCCCAGGATGATCAATGCTATCTTCATTTTCTGTAAATTTTAAATTAATGTTTAAAAGAAATCAATTCAACTACCAGCCAAAAAAATGCCAAACAAATCAGTTTGCAGGATTTCAACTCCTTAGCTCTGTAATGAAATAATAACTACCCTTTTAATGGCCTAAATCACACATTGTTCTGTCCGCTCCCGTACACTAATGTTTCAGAAACGAACACAAAATTATTGCTACAAATCTGTCGACATCTTTCCAGGCAACTGCAATCCAGACACATACCTCTTGTGGCACGGTTTTATATTAACTTAGTGGCAAAATATTCACAGTAATACACTTTTCGAATCCATCAAACATAAACAAAATGAACAAGATTGAAAGACCTCAGCTCTTGCCCTACCTGGGGAGATTTACGCTGCTGTTCCTGCTGATGTTCGGACTGACGGCTTTGGGCTCCCCCCTGTTCCTGCCGGAATTCCTTTTGTTCGAAGGAACTTTTAATGAGTTTCTCAAGGATCTTGTTATCGGCATCCCTGTGATCGTTACCCAGATGCTGGTCTTCTCCGCTATCTTCTTCTGGTGGCAGAGAAAAGCGGCTAAGAAAAAACGAAGAGCATAGCGCTTAAAGCAGGATTAAAACAATAGAATTGGTAATCCTGCCGCTCATACACCATTTTTAAGCCATCCGGAAAATTTTTCAGTATCATAAAGGAAATTAAAAACCAGCATTAGAAAAAATGTTACAATGGAAAAAACTTCTTTTGAACACTCCCTTTTTAAGTCTGTTTCCCTGCATCTTTTACCTGGCATAATGGCCGGCATATGCTATTTTTTGCTTGTGCCAGTTGTAAAATCAAATGGATACCCTTCGGTAATGGCTCTTTGCCTTGCCGGATTGCTTATACTGATTCCATTTCAATTGGGCG
>REEN01000016.1 GCA_007695015.1 Marinilabiliales bacterium | reverse complement strand
CCGATTTTAATTTAGGTTTGAGACCGCATAAATATTTCAAACAACCCGGCAGTGGAGAAGTATTCCGATAAATCAATTCTCGATGGCATCAGGCAGAGAAAGAACATCATTCTGGAATACATTTACAATGAATACTTTCCGCAGATTCTTCGTATAGTTGTGCGACATGGAGGCGATGAACAGGATGCCAGGGACCTTTTCCAGGAGGGGCTTATAATCATATTCAACAAGCTTGCAAAGGGCGAGCTTGAAATTAAAACCTCCTTTCACAACTATTTCATTGTAATTTGCCGGTTTCTGTGGTTCAGGCATAAAAACGTAAGTCATAATATCCATTATGACAGAATTGAGGATGAGTTGTCACCGGCATCATGGGATTCCGGAAACGAAAGCGGCATAAGCGGCGAGATTGACCTGAGCGATGAAATTGATGAAAGCACAGAAAGAGAAGAAACTGATGAGAGTGAATACAGCGACCAAAGCGCTGGCACCGGCATAAGCGCTGATTACACTGCATATCAGGATACTTCCTCTGATGCCGCCCAGGAAGGGATCGGTGACAGTGAGTACATTGAATACCTTAACAACCAAAGCGAAAAGATCTATCAGCGCCATTACAGGAAACTGCCGGGAGATTGCAAGAGAGTTATTAAAATGTTTTTGAAGAAAAGACCATTCAGGGAGATTGCATCAATAATGAAATACGGAAGCGAAGAGTACGGCAGAAGGAAGAAATACCTGTGCATGCAGCAGCTGATGAATCTGATCAATGATGACCCTGAATATATCGAACTGCAAAGGATAAAACGCAGCAGAGAGGAATAGCTGAATTCACCCAGCCGTTCCGGCAACATTCACCAGGCCATGCCGGCGATAGTCATCAGGCCATACCGGCGACAGTCATCAGACTGTTCCGGCGACAGTCTTCAGGCTGTTCTTTTACCGAAAAAAAATCCGCGCCAGACTGCAAAAATTATCAGGAGGGTAAACAGAACGAAAGTGACAACAGGATAGTAATGCCTGAATGATCCGAAAAGCCTGTCCGGATCACCGATACATACATATGCTCCCCAGAAGTAGGGATGCGACCTGAGCAGATCTGCATTTTCAATAAAATCAATCCGCGCCCTCCGCAAAGCCTCATCTTTACGGTGCCCTCTCAGCAGATACCGGTAAAAACCAATCATGATCTCGGCGCCCGATTTATCTTCGATCTCCCAGTGGGTCATCACTATTGACGGAACACCGGCATAAAGGAAGCCCCTTGCAAGGCTCATTACACCTTCACCGCGGTTAATTGTGCCGTACCCGCTCCTGCAGGAGCTCAGCACTGCAAGTCCGGCATTCAGCTCAAGATTGTATATCTCGTAGGTATTTAGAAGCCCGTCTTCGCGACCGGTACCGGTACCGGTATCTGCAAAAACAAGCTTTGAGAACATCGGGTTGTCATCATCTATCAGTGTATGCATCGCAAAATGGAGGAGGTCAAATTCACCGGCAATCTGTTTGAATCTATCCTCAGTCGCTTCATTATCAAGCAGCACCTTGCCTTCCATAAGTGCAGCAACTTTCATGGCTTCCTCCCTTGCCCCCGGAAGAGGTACAAGCTTGTCCCTGTAATACTGCCTGCTACTGGCAGTTTCCCCAGCCGAACCCTCTGAATACTCATAACCGGGGGCCATTGCAAGCACTCTTCTGCCTGACAGGGTTGATTTACGCCTGCTCTCCTTCCACAGGGTCGCAGAATAAGAATACGATACTGGAAGATCCCTCAGCAGATACGGCAGTATCCTGTAATTGTTACCACCCAGTCCGCTATCTGAAGTAAGAAGCAGCTCGAAAGGCAGATAGGAAAGAATTCCGTCCGGCACAATGATAAGCCTCCTGCTCCCGGTAAACTCAATCACCCTCTCAAGCAGAAGCCGGTAAAAGAAACGGGATGATTCGAAGAAAGTATTGAAATCCTCCGTCACATTGCGTTCAATGTTGCCGCCCGAAAGCACTTCGAGCATCCTGTCAAGATACCCTTCAACCTGGTTGCCGGTGGGAACAGACCAGAACCTGGCATCCCTGTTGGTGAGCGCAAAAATGTGGACAACAGAATCATTGTAAACGTAGGATACCATCGCGTCGCGGGACCCCAGCCCCCCCATTGCCTTATCTACCGGAATGGTTTCGGGATTGTACTTCAGTGCGTGGTAACCGGGGTATTCCTCCTCAAGACGGTTTATGAGCGATAGCAACTCTTTTTCAAGCGAAAAGATCCTTTCCTGCCAGAGCAATATTTTACCATTGTCCGGTTCAGGCAGCCTCTGCTCCTCATGGATCAGCTCCCTGTATGCAGCCAGCCGCCTGCTGAGACTTTGCTCCTCTGCAATAAGCTCTTCAGGCACACCACCGAAGGCGCGTGCCTCAATATTCCTGATGGAGGCCAGCAACCCTGATGCCTTGCTTCTTTCAGAAAAGCTGAAGGCTGTTTCAAGAAACTTCCTCTCTCCAGTGAGCCGGTACAGTTTTTCAGAAACATGCAAGGCATGCATGAACACCTCGTGCTCATTTGCCGCAAGTATCATGCGGCTCTCCTCGGAGTGGTAGCCGGTCCTCATCCTTTCTATGAGAGCGATTGCCGCCTGGAATGTTAAGAGGCTCTCCTCCAGCATTTCGCGACGATTCCCGTTGTATGACATATTATAAAAGGCCAGCGCTTTATGCCTGAGGCTGTTTATAGCAATATCCCCTGCAAAAACATGATCATCATCGCCGGGATGCACCCGTGGATCGGCAGAGCTGAATGTAGTGCTGTTGGCAACAAGCGATTCCTGGTAATACTGCAGTGCAGCTTCCCTGTTCCCGGTAACTTCATAATAATAACCAATGTTCAGAAGATTCATTGATAAATGCGGACCCTTGTCCCCATCCTGTGACCTGTAGATCTCAAGTGCACGCATAAGCTTCTCAAAGCCCCTTGCCGGTTCAACGGAATCTGAAACAAGGAATATCCCGTAATTCATAAGGGCCGGCGCCAGGTTAATGTGTCCGCTCCCCCACAAGTCTGCCGCCGCATCAACGGCAAGACGGTAATATTCATCTGCGGCCACCGTATCACCGGAGGCCGCATGGCAGTTCGCCAGGTTAAGAAGGGGGAGGTAGAGCCGGTCCGGATCAAACTCCCGGCGTATCTCTATCGCCTGCAGGTAATAATTTTTGGCATTCGCCAGGTCACCCGACCGCTCCAATGCAATGCCCTTGTTATTGTAGAGTGTCCCAATGTTCCCGTGAAGATCGTTCATGATGAATATGCGCAGGGCATTGTCGTAATAGGTGTGCGCCCTGGCAAAGTCCCCCTGCTCCCTGAGCAGGTTAGCCTGGTTCTGGTACACGGCACCCAGCCACCGGTGATCATTACCGTAATGCATGATACCGATGTGCGCAGCCGTATCGTAATATTGCATGGCCTCGGTGCTGTTGTTGAGCCTCCTGCTTACGGCACCAAGGTTTGAGTATGTCGAAACCATGTCGGACGACATGGCTCCTAGCTCCCTTCTCTTGATATCTAGTTCCCGTTTAAAAAAATACTCCGCCTGTTCAAAGTTGCCTGACTGGTAACTGTCAATTCCAAGGTTATTATAAATACGGGAAGAGTCCTGCACCGACCCGGGAGATTCCGGAATTGCATCAGCGCCATGGGTGGCAGCCGGCAGCAGCACCGCCATCAAAGCAGTCCGCAACAACGTCCGGCTGATATGGTCCCTGAATCTGAATTTCACGGCAATCATGGCTTCAGCAGAATATTTATGGTAAAAATAACCATTTCGGCAAACTATCCGCAGCCGGCAATTAACAAATCTCCTTTTTTTATCCTGTTTTCTGGCCGCCCGCCCCCGGAAACCGGTCCGGAACCCCGAAAACTTTTGCATCGGCGCAAAAAATTTTCATTTTTTTTTTGATCGCCATATAATCTTGTCTTTCTGTCTTTTATGCAGCTAAAAAGCAGCTCAAAAACAGAAAACTATTTTAAAACCATTGTCACGTTTTTTGATTTTATGCACCTCATAGTAGAGGCACGTTTCAAAAAGCAGAAATCTGAAACTCAAAAAAAATAACAATTAACCTAAAACTTACGATCATGAAATCAATGAATTTTTTCAGCCTGCAGACAGATGAAATGACCATTTTCGAAATGAACGCAGTTCGTGGCGGTGGAGGGGGAGGTACCTGGCCGGTAGACGAGGATATTCTACTGAGAGATTCTGATCTTGATGACGATGATGATGATGATGATGATGACCAGAATACCTGAGTGGATTAACCGGCGGTATAGCTGAAATTGCTCAGGATTGCCGCCAAAAAGATTTACCGCGGTTAATGTCACCGGTAACAGCTGCCGGCCTACAGACCGCAAAAACAAGGGATAAATGCAGGCCCGCACCAGGCAGGCATGGACCCCAAAACAAAGGGCAGGGTGCCGGACGAAACAGATCTGGCATTAACCCGCGAAAGAACAGGGATAAATGCAGGCCTTCACCAGGCAGGCATGGACCCGAAAAACAAAGGGCAGGGTGCCGGACGAAACAGATCTGGCATTAACCCGTAAAGGAACAGGGCGAAATGCAGGCCTTCACCAGGCAGGCATGGACCCCAAAACAAAGGGCAGGGTGCCGGACGAAACAGATCTGGCATTAACCCGCGAAAGAACAGGGATAAATGCAGG
>REEN01000015.1 GCA_007695015.1 Marinilabiliales bacterium | reverse complement strand
GGGCGGATGGCATCCGCTCCCGCGCCTCCGGGCAAATTAAATCCCCCTAATCCTCCGAATTGCCTTAAAAGAGCCGAGGCTCCTCCCTGGGTATCACGGACCTCAGGTAAAAGTCGTGCTTCTGCCTTATATTGATTCTGACTGGTCAGTGCAATAACAAGTCCGAGAACAATAAATATCCCGGTCACTTTTATTATCAGCCATCTGCCATCCCAGATATATCTGATTACTTCAATCAGATCAATTTCGTCGGATGCGGAAGTGGTACTCTTATTTGGATTTTGATTTTCTGCTGTCATCTTATATTGAATAAAATCCTGATTGTTAATCTAAAACTGATTGATCAGTGTCACAATAACCAATGCGAGCGAGGTCATTGCTGACCCGATGGCAAGGGTTTCCTGCAGGGTCCTGGGCTGGCGTTCGGGTTTCTGGGGAACAATGATCTCTGATCCCGGTTCTACCATAGGATATGAACGGAATAACAGGAAATTGCGTGTCCGGTCCACCGAACCATTTGGGTAAAGCACGTAAACCTTCCTTTTCATTGCGTTGTCAGCAAATCCTCCGGCATTGGCAACATATCCCCTCACTCCCATCCTTTCCCTGTAAGGTGTGGTGACCGGGTGCAGCAAGGATCCTGTTAACCTGACGGTTTGAAATTCCTGTGGTATGCTCAGGATATCTCCTTCCATCAGAATAAGGTCATGAATTGAATACGGGTTCCTTAGAATCCGTTCCAGGTCAATACCGATTCTTTGTTCTTCTTCCTCGAAAGTCTCATCTAAAATTTCGACTTCATCCGTCTCCAGTGCTTCCAGTTGCCTTATCCTTGCAGTTTGTTCGCCATTTGCCTGGCGTATGAGTGTTGCTCCGGGTATATAGGCATCTTCCGTTAATCCTCCGGAACGTTTTATCAGGTCGGATATACGTTCATTCTTACTGGTAATGGCATATCTGCCGGGGAAGACAACTTCACCTCTTACCTCGGTTGTTATCTGGGGAGTGTAGCCGGGGGAGCGCCGGACAAATATCAGATCAAAAGGTTCAAGTGTGAAAGAGGAAGCTTCATCATCCAGGGAAAGCTGTCCATCTATCGGGAATGTAAATATTTCGGAAATCCGGCGTACTGGACTGGTCGTTGTCCTGTCGCTTGTTCTCCTTGCTACCTCAACAATGGCCAGTGATGCGGCATCTGTTAATCCCCCTGCCTTTCTTATTATCTCGCCAAGCTGTATGTTGTGTGCATATGGAAATGATCCGGGTGAGTTCACTTCACCGACCACCCTTACAGTCCTTTCCTGCTGAAGGTCAAATACGGAGCTGATCATCAGTATATCTTCCCTCTGAAGAGGGATGTCGGGGACTGCCCCGTCAATTATATGACTAATATTTAATTCTATGATCTCTGTTTCAAGGTTATCCCTGAGACGATAAAGGGCGGCCCTGTTAAGAAATGCATCTTCACGCAGCCCTTCTGCTCTCGATATTAATTCGGTGACTGTCATTCCCTCTGTAAGGGCGTATTCTCCTTCACGGAAAACGGCACCCTCGATAACTACACGGTTATCATACCGTTCAAGAATGGGGCCGACTCTTATAATATCACCGTTTCTCATCAGGAAAGAGCTGTAAAGATCGGTTTCCACATTTAACAGTTGACGCTGGCTTTCTGTTTTCCTGTCCACCTGCAAACGCTTTTTGTAGGCTGATGCAGTGAATCCGCCTGAATAATCGATCAGGTCGGATAGTGTTTCACTTTCCCTGAGCTCATAGATTGCCGGTCTTTTGACCTGTCCGGCAATGGTTGTCCTGTTCCTGTAGGGGCCGATAAAAATAAGGTCCTCATCACGCAGCCTGATATTAAGAGATGTCTCCCCGCGTAACAGAAAGTCGTACAGATCGATATTGGTGACTGTTTCGCCGTTACGTATCACCCTGATCTCCCTGAATGACCCCTTTTGAGCGGGGCCGCCGGCCAGGTATAAAGCATTGAATGCAGTGGCAAAGGCAGGCAGGGTATAGGTTCCCGGCATAAATGCATCGCCTGCGATGGTTACCTTGATGCTTCTCACACTACCCAGGCTGACCTGGGCAAAAGTGTTGGGCGAGGGCCCTCTTAAACCTGAATATATCGTTGTAAGCCTGCTGATTATTAACTCAGATGCCCTTTCTATTGTAAGTCCGCTCACATGTACAGGTCCGATATTATCGATCCTGATCTGGCCTTCCGGATTGACCGTAAGCTGGTATGAGCGCTGTGATGCGCCCCATACCTCAATTATCAGTTCATCTCCGGAACCAAGCTGATAGCCGGGTGGTGTGGGGATGTTGAGGCTGGGCTCAAAGGTGAGATTTTCCCTTCTGAACAGTTCGTATCCGAAAATTTGCAGCTCCTCCGGCGAAACCAGTTGCCGCTGCAGCTCTCTTTCAGACAGTATGGCATCTTCTGCTACAGTTCTTTCGGGTTCATCAGCCATATCAACATCCCGTTGATGTTGCAATCCGGAGATCCTTTGCCTCAGCTTCTGCACTTCACTGTATGGCATCCCTCTTGAAATAGCCTGTGCCTCAAGGTCCTGCATGGACAAACCTCTGCTGTCGGCCTCTCTTATGAATTGCCGTACCTGGCTGTCTGAGAGTTCATCAACATTGATGTTTCTCAGATCGGTCTGCAACAGGTTGGCTTGTTGTGCATTTATATCTGCATCTATATTGCCTGCAACGAATATTAATGCGGATAAAATGGCAAATCTGATAATGAATTTTTTACACATATTATTAGTTTAACCAAAAAAAGGAAAAAATATTTTAAATATTAGGTATTTCCCACAGCTTCGCCCCTTCAGTTACGGCAAAGATATACCGCTGCACTGAAAAGTCAGGCGAAAATAATAAAAAGCGTCATGCTATTAAAGTAAATGTTATCTTTCTTTTGAACAATTTTGGGGTTTGGTCTGCTTTCTGTTTACTGGATTAACTGCTATATTTACGTTATATTCCTTTTTGCGATGCTGAGAGCTTCTTGCATTACGGTTGTTTTGCTGGCACTTGCTGTCCCGTGCTCAGCAGTTTCTGTTTCTGAGGACAAAGATAATGGTTATTTGTATTATAACTTTAATGTTCACGGGGGAACTGTGCTTCCGCATCATGAGACCATCACATACTTCAACCGTGAATATGTCCGCTCTCTTGAGCTTAATGCATGGTTCATACCTGGGGAGATGCGTCCTGACAGAAACACGCACATTGGTGCCGGCTATTTTTTTTCGGGTGTGGGAAATAAAGAAATTTACGGGAATGTACATGCTCTGTTCCTCACTCTTGTCACGCCCCGGAAGAATAACCTGCCGGTTCAGTTTAAGGTTGGAGTCGGATTATCCTGCCTGACTAAACCCTTTGACCTGGAAACCAATTACTTTAACCGGGCGATCGGTTCTCATATCAATGCTTACGCACAATTTACCGTTAAGGGGAGGATTCCTCTGGTAGGGGACAAATGGGTGATAATGCCGGCCTTGTCGCTTCACCATATGTCCAACGGGGCTGTGGTGTCTCCGAATCAGGGTCTGAACCTGTTTACGCTGAGTGCGGGTATTGAATACAGGGATGATCGTCCATATACGCTGCCGGATTGGGCGGTGAGAGATCCGTTCCCGCATGGGAGGCACAGGTACACCTTTATATATGCCCCGGGGATCAAGCAGGTGGACAGGCGGGTGGACAGGCAGATATTCACGTCAAGCCTGATCTTCGACTATGGTTATGAGGTTGCGAAAGGGAAAAGTGTGGGATTGGGTTTCAGCCTGTTCTATAATGATACATGGGCTTACAGGCCTTATATTCGGACTGAAAGGAATGATGAACTCTCTCCGTTCCAGTCCGCTCTCCACATCTCCCTCCAGGCCGGCAGGGGGCCGCTGGCATTTATGCTGCATCCGGGTGTCTATATCTATAATGAGGCAGAAGAGTGGCCTTTCATGACAAACCGTGTTGGAATGAAATACACCTTTAGAAACAACCTGACCTTGCAGGTTGCAGTAAAATCGCACTGGTTTGCAATTGCCGATTACGTTGAATGGGGGATTGGCTATGAATTTAACAGGTAAGTCACCTAATAGTTTCTGCCGGCTTATAATTGCTGTTCTGCTGCCGGTGACAGTCCTGCTTCAGGGGTGCACCAAAGGAGTCTTCTTTCCTGATGATCCATCTGTTATTGAATACTCCCTTCCGGCTTTCTCCGATCTGCAGATCAACAGCATCTTCGAAATAGAGCTCAGGAATGATTCTCTCTATTCAGTGAGGCTTGAAGGGAACAGAAATATCCTTGAGAATATATCTGTTAACGTGGAAGCCGATACGCTGAAATTGTCGGATGACAATACCTTTACCTGGCTGCCGGATTATCCGCGAACGAAGCTGGTAATATCCTTACCTGATTTGAAAAGGATTTGGATAAACTCTCCTTCAAAGTTATATTCGACAGATACACTGGCACTCGTAAGTCTTTCCATATATTCAATCGGACTGCTGGCGGAGACAGATATTACAGTGAATGCCGGTTATCTCTATTTCACCACCGATTATAATAATTTCGGTTATTACATTTTCAGGGGATTTGCGCACGAAGCAAGATTTCGAACCTTTGGCAGTGCTGAGCTGGATGCGGGGGAACTGATCGTTAACAACGCAAATGTAAGAAATTACAGTATAGGTAATTCACATATCCATGTCGAAAACCATCTCAGGGCCTGGCTGGGCCATTATGGCAATATATACTATTCGGGTTCTCCAAGTGAGGTAATAATTGAAAGCATGAACTCACGCGGCAGGCTTATTCAAACCCCGTAATACCCCCTGTACCACTTAACGAACTCCCCTACTCCCTTGTTAATATCAGTGTCTGGCCTGTAGCCGAGGTCACGTACCAGGTCCTCCACATCGGCCCAGGTTGCAGGCACGTCGCCGGGCTGGATTGGCATCATGTTCTTTTCTGCAGTCATTCCGGTGGCTTTCTCTATGGCGCTGATAAAGCCCATGAGCCGGACCGGACTGTTATTCCCGATATTGTAAACCTTGTAGGGGGCTGGTGACGTAGAGGGATCTGGTTCCGCCGCGTTCCATTGCTCATTGCCTTTCGGCGGGTTGTCAATTACCCTTGTCACTCCTTCGATAATATCGTCTATATAGGTAAAGTCCCTCTTCATATCCCCCTTGTTATAGACATCGATGGATCTCCCCGAAAGAATTGCTTTGGTAAAAATGAACAGGGCCATGTCGGGACGTCCCCAGGGGCCGTAAACGGTAAAGAACCGCAAACCCGTGGTTGGTAATCCGTACAGGTGAGAATAGGTATGGGCCATCAGCTCGTTGCTCTTTTTTGAAGCTGCATAGAGGCTGACGGGGTGATCGACGTTGTGGGAGGTTGAGAAGGGCATGGTCTCATTCAGCCCGTAAACGCTCGAGCTGCTGGCATAGGCAAGGTGTTCGATGTTGTTGTGCCGGCAGGCTTCCAGTATGTTGATAAAGCCGTTGATGTTGCTCTCTGTATATGCATGCGGGTTTGTGAGGCTGTACCTTACACCTGCCTGTGCAGCAAGGTGGCATACCCGGTCAAACTTCTCCTGCCTGAAGAGCTCATTGATGCCATCTCTGTCGCCCAGCTCCATCTTTACAAATCGATACCCGGGGTGTTTATTGCTGGAAACAGGCTTGCCTGGTGTGATTGCCTCCCTCTCTATCCCTGTCTGTTCAAGGCGGTCGTATTTCAGGTTTACATCGTAGTAATCGTTTATATTGTCCAGCCCTGTCACTTCATCTCCTCTTTCAAGCAGTTTCCTGGCAAGGTGAAATCCAATGAACCCGGCGGTGCCGGTAACGAGTATCTTCATTTCTGAGCTTTATTTCACGGTTTCTGTTTCAGGTATGGTTTCAGCATCAATGGGGAGTTTGTCCAGCTTCTCAAACTCTGAGTTAAGGCTTTGATAATCCTGCACAATTGCCTTCATTGCAGCTACCATCTCCATTGTTGAGTTCCGGTTAAGTAATGATATCAAATGGTCCACCTCGACTGATATTTCCATATACTTAGGGGCTTCTGTTTTGGCTATCATTATCTTCGGGTTATGTGTCGGAAGGGTCTTCTCCCTGTCGTACAGCAACTCCTCGTAAAGCTTCTCCCCTGGCCTAAGTCCGGTATACCTGATCGGTATCTCTTTACCGGGTGTCTTGCCGCACAGGTTGATGAGCCTGCAGGCTAGGTCGTTGATCTTAACGGGCTTGCCCATGTCAAAGATGAATATCTCGCCTGTCTTGCCCATGGCGCCGGCCTCGAGCACAAGCTGGCACGCTTCAGGGATCGACATGAAGAACCGTGTTATTTCGGGGTGGGTAACGGTCAGCTCACCCTTTTCCCGTAACTGCTTAAGGAAGGTGGGGATGACCGATCCGTTGGAGCCCAGAACGTTCCCGAAACGGGTGGTGATAAAGATGGTTTCACCCTGCTGGTTCATGGCCTGGACATACATCTCGGCAATGCGCTTGGTGGCGCCCATCACGTTGGTGGGCCGCACTGCCTTGTCGGTCGAGATCATCACGAACTTTTCCGCCCTATATTTTACAGCCATATCAGCAAGATTCCGGGTGCCCAGCACATTTACCCTTACAGCCTCGTAGGCGTTGGCCTCCATCATGGGTACATGCTTGTAGGCGGCGGCATGGAAGACTATGTCGGGCCTGTAGGTGCGGAAGAGCTTCTCCACCCTGTAGCTGTCCGATATATTGCCCATGGCAGTCTCGAACCTGAAAAACCGGTACTCCTCCCTCAGCGACAGGTCGAGTGAATAGAGAGCGGACTCGTCCTGGTCGAAGAAGATAAGTTTTGCAGGGCGGAACGGAATGAGCTGGCGGACTATCTCGCTGCCTATGCTGCCGGCCGCACCTGTTACAAGTATTGTCTTCCCGGTGAGCTGATTCTTTATCTGCCTCATGTCAAGGTGAATGGGCTCTCTTTCCAGGAGGTCGTCAACATCAAGGTTCTCAACAGGATCATAGACGAGCTGTCCGCCGATCCAGAACCTCACGTCGGGAATCGGCATCAGCCTGACATCATGCTCCAGGCACCGGTCAACTATGAACTCCTTTACATGGTAGGAAGTGGTAAGTGCAGGTATGATAACTGCATCGGACTTCCGGGAGTGAAAGCTGTCCGCCAGGTCGTGAAGGTTGATAATATCCACCCCGTCAATCTGGCAACCGGCATTGTTGTTCCCGTTGTCAATAAAGGCGACTGCCTTCATCCTGAGCGAACTGTCGCTTTCGATGGCCCTTTTTATCGAGAATGCATGCTGGTCAGATCCGTAAATGATCACATTGCTCCTTTCCCTTGCAGGGTTCAGCAGGTCGAAATAGATCTTGCCTATAATCAGCCTGTAGCCGTTCAGGAGGACCGAGGTTATGAAAAATTCAAGCAGGATTACTGCCGTTGGTATGGCTGCGGTGCCGCTGACAAGCACACCTGCCATGTTGAAAAAAAGCAGCACCAGGGTGCCGTAAGAGATTACCCTCAGGTTAAAAAGGATATCCCTCGAGCCGGTAAGCCTTATCACATTCGAAAAGCTGGCGGTAATCAGAAACACCGAAGCTCTCACGGACACGATATAGACAATTGAAAAGAGAAAAGTATCCAGGTCAACCGGCCCAGTCCTGAAGCCTGTACCGAACATCCAGGCCATGATAACGGCAAAGGCCGCCGCCAGAAGGTCGAGGGTGTACACCACCCACCGCGGGGTCGGGTACACCTTGTCGAAAGCTTCTCTCAGCCTTGCCCTGAACTTTTCTCTAAACCTCTTTTTTATCACCTGTTATAAAAGTACAAAAAATGTCTGGTTTTCTGTATGCTGTAAGTACTATTTTGCATAACTGACCGCCCTTGTCTCCCTGATGACGGTGATCTTGACCTGTCCGGGGTATGTCATCTCATCCTGGATCTTCTTCGCGATGTCGTACGAGAGCTTCTCTGAGTCCTGGTCAGATATCTTGTCACTGCCGACTATCACCCTCAGCTCACGTCCTGCCTGGATGGCGTATGTCTTCATAACGCCCGGGTATGCCAGCGCCATTGCTTCAAGGTCCTTGAGCCTCTTGATATAGGCTTCCACCACCTCTCTTCTTGCTCCCGGCCTTGCACCCGAGATGGCATCGCATACCTGCACTATGGGCGCTATCATGGTTGTCATCTCCACCTCATCGTGGTGCGCCCCTATGGCATTTACTATCTCAGGCTTCTCCTTGTACTTCTCGGCAAGTTTCATGCCAAGGATTGCGTGGGGCATATCCGTCTCGTCATCGGGCACCTTGCCGATGTCATGCAGCAGTCCCGCACGCTTGGCGAGCTTGGGATTGAGGCCGAGCTCGGCAGCCATTATTGAACTGAGGTTGGCAACCTCGCGTGAGTGCTGCAGCAGGTTCTGCCCGTAAGAGGACCGGTACTTCATCTTGCCGATTATCCTTACCAGCTCCGGGTGAAGTCCGTGAATACCCAGGTCGATGGTCGTACGCTTGCCTATCTCAACGATCTCCTCCTCTATCTGCTTCTGGGTCTTCTGTACGATCTCCTCAATACGTGCCGGGTGTATCCGGCCGTCGGTAACAAGCTGGTGGAGGGCAAGTCTGGCGATCTCCCGGCGCACCGGGTCGAAAGCCGACAGGATGATAGCCTCGGGCGTGTCGTCGACAATGATCTCTACACCTGTTGCAGCTTCCAGTGCCCTGATGTTCCTTCCTTCACGGCCAATTATGCGTCCCTTTATCTCATCGCCGTCTATGTGGAACACGGTTACTGAGTTTTCAATGGTGCTCTCTGCGGCAACACGCTGTATCGATTGAATTACTATCTTCTTTGCCTCCTTTGTGGCGGTCATCCTGGCCTCTCCCATTATCTCGTTGATATATGACATCGCCTCTGTCTTGGCCTCCTCTTTCAGTGACTCGACAAGCTGCTCCTTCGCCTCATCACCCGAAAGTCCGGATATGGACTCAAGCTTTTCGACCTGCTGCTTGTGCAGCCTCTCCATCTCCTCGCTCTTTTTATCAACCAGTTCAATCTGTGCTTTCAGGTTCTCGCGAATTGCCTCAACTTCCTGCTTCTCCTTCTGCGAATCGGCTATACGCTGGGAGAGCGCTGATTCGCGTTGCCTGAGCTTCTGTTCTGTCTGGTTTATCTTGTTGTTCTTCTCGTTGATCAGCTTTTCGTGCTCGGACTTGAGCTGGTAAAATTTCTCCTTGGCCTGCATTATCTTTTCCCTCTTGATAACCTCGGCCTCAAGCTCTGCCTCCTTGATCATATTTAGCCGTTTCCTCTTCAGCAGGATGCGGTAAATCATTACCGTAAGCAATCCACCTGCAATAAAGGAAACAGCAGCTATCACTGAGCAGAGTACCGGTGTTACGGCCCCTGTAATTATTGCTGTGTCCATGATCTATTTAAGTTTAACTGAGTTAGTATTATATATAAAAAAACCCGCATAAGTTTCTTCAATTATCGTTAAAACCCCAATTTAACATGGGTGGAGCTGCCATTCCAATTCTGACTTCCACGGTCCCGGTTTCCCGGAACTCCCGGACGAACCGGGAGTGAGGCCTGCCATTGTCGGACTGAGCTTTGCTCCAATTTGTAAAGTGTTGAGTTTTACTCAATTAAAGAAACACTATGCGGGCAAAATCTTTACCTTATTTTAAAGAACGCTATTACTCTTCTTTCCCTGAATATAATCTCCTAATTCCTGTTCGAGGTCCTTCAACTGTTCCCATATGGGCGCTACATCCGTCTTCTCTTCACTTTCCAGTAACCTTATGACAAACTGCAGTGCAGCCATCGCCAGAAAATCCTGCAGATCCTTATCCGTGTACCTTTGTTTATACTGAAGTACCTTTTCATTTATCAGTCTCGCTGCCTTACGGATCTTCTCCTCATCTCCCCTGCTTATCTTAAGGGGATAAAATCTTTCCGCGACGTTGACCCGTATTGATAGCTTGTCATCCATATACGGTTTTATATTCTAATGGTTCAAAAGAGCAATACATTTATCGATCTCCCGCACAATCCTGTTAACCTTAATTTTGGCATCGTGCGAATTTTCACCCGATCCCAGTATGGCCTTGGCCAGCTTAAGGCTCTCATATTTCCGCTCAAGCTCTTCGAAGGCTGTTAACTTCAGTTTTACCTGTTCGGTAAGCTGAACCTTCTCCTTTTGAAGCTTTTCGCGTTCCTCTTCGGATTTTTCAAGCAATGATACAACGGTATCAATCTTTTCCTTTAATCGAATTACCAGTTGATCCTGATTGCTATCCATATCCTTACCTTACTAATTACTTACAAATTTACTACAGCTTTCGCAAATAAAAAAATAAACTGCTTTATTGGATAATTATCCCGGGTATTTTTAGTTTTACAACCGGATTTTAAATATATGCAATTATAACGAATAAATGGGTCGGTTAATTTCATTTTTGTTTTTTCCCGCGCTTTTTTTACTGAACAGCCTTTCGGCGGAAGTTAACGATCGTCTTACCCTGTTACCCGGACAACCCCCTCCTGAAGTTATTTCAAGCAGCCTTTCGGCGGAAGCCCACGTCCGGCATACCACTTCCTCTGTTGACGGAGATGCCACCCTGACCGTCTATTCCCACGATGCTGCAAACAATAGTTTCCCCTCCGGCTATTTCATTTCGCCTGTTGAGTTCCCGCTGAGCCTCTCGGCAAATTTCGGCGAGCTGCGCACGAACGCCTTTCACGCCGGCATTGATATCCGTACCGGGGGAGTGACGGGCCGCAGGGTCCTGGCTGCCGCAGAGGGACATGTTTACCGCATACTTGTTTCCCCCGTCGGGTACGGCAGGGCGCTCTATATTGAGCATCCGAACGGACTGGCAACGGTGTACGCCCATCTTGACCGGTTCACCGTAGAGATAGAAGCATATATCAGGGAGCAGCAGTACAGGCGCCAGAGCTTTCACGTCGACCTTACCCCCCCGCGCGGAATGTTCAGGTTTGAGCAGGGCGAGCTTATCGGCTATTCGGGCAACACCGGCTCCTCATTCGGGCCCCACCTCCACTTCGAGATACGCGAAGCAGCCACGCAGATGCCGGTCAACCCTCTCCTGTTTGATTTTGATGTGAAGGACAACCTGCCGCCCGTGCTTTACACCCTTGCCGTCTATCCGCTCACGCACAACAGCCTGGTAAACGGCAGGAATGAGCCGCTGTTCATACCGCTTGACGGCGGCCGGGGCCGCTACCACCTGCCATCGGGCACCAGTATCGAAGTGTACGGGGAGATTGGATTTGGGATCGAGGCGACCGATTTCCTGAACAACGCCCCGAACCGTTGCGGTGTCTGGTCGGTTGAACTTCTTCTTGACAATAAAAGCGTTTACCGGCACGAGCTGACCAGGTTTGCATTCGGAGAGCTCCGGTACATCAACTCACATATCGATTACGCCGAGAAGATAAGGAACAGGAGGGACATACAGCGCACCTTCCTGCAGCCCAACAACAGGATGAGCATATATGGTCATCATGTAAACAGGGGAATCGGACTTTTCTACAACGAAGGGACCACCGGTGGCCGCATTGTAGTGAAAGATGCCTATAAGAACAGGTCTGTCGTGGATTTCAGTGTGAGGACCGTCATGCCGGAGGAAGAGGCATTACCGCCAAAACCGCCCGGCAATTTCGTCATGCTGATGCGGTATGACCAGCCGAACAGGTATTCGGGAGATAATGTTTCGGTTTCACTGCCGGCAGGGGCTCTTTACGACGACCTGCTTTTCGGGCTTCATGCATCTCCCCCGGTAAATGGCAGCCTGACCCCGGTTTACCACATACACGATGAGTTTACTCCCGTGCACCGTAATTACCAGCTCAGCATCGGGGCGGATAAAATTCCCCCGGAGCTGAGAGAAAAAGCCCTCATTGTTAATCTCAATAATAACAACTCACCCTCGCCGGTCGGCAGCAGGTGGAATGACGGGTACGTGAGCGGGCAGACCAATGTGTTCGGACGTTTTACAGTGATGGTCGACACCATACCCCCTGTTATTGAGCCCCTTAACATCGCTCCGGGAAGGGATATGAGCAACCGGCCAATGATAAGTTTCAGGGTGCGGGATGACCTTTCGGGCATAGCAACCTATAACGGCTATATTGACGGTGAATGGGCCCTCTTTGAGTTTGATCCGAAGAATGACCACCTTTTCTATGTTTTTGACAAGAAAAGAATTGGTCAGGGCAAAAACCGTGAACTCGAACTGATCGTCGCTGACGAAAAAGAGAATATTTCCGTTTATAACGTGGAGTTTTATTATTGAGGCTTTTGGGCTGGACCTTGCCGGTTACCGGCCGATTTGCCATATTTGCAACTTTAATTTCAAATCAGGCCGGCAGGGCCGGCCTGATTAAATAACTTTCTGTTCCCAATGAAGAGCAACGTCTATAAAGTTTTTCTGAAATATTCCCTTTGCCTGCCGGTGATGCTTCTGATGCTTGCTTATCCGCTGCACCAGGCAAAGGGACAGACTGTGGCCATCAATGAGATTATGGCTTCGAACGGGGAGACAATTGCCGACATGGACGGCGATTTTGAGGATTGGATAGAGCTGTACAATTACGGCAGCGAACCTGTTGATCTTGAAGGGTACGGACTGTCAGACGACTATGACAGGCCGTTCCGCTGGGTCTTCCCTCCGGTAACGATCGGTCCCGGAGAATTCCTCCTGGTATGGGCGTCGGGAAAGGACCGGCGGCCTGAAGGGGGCTGGATGAACGGCATCATGAGGGAGGTTTACAGGGGAATTGCCGGAGGCGCGGTAAGCGACCTTACCGGGCACCCCAGCTATCCTGATGACCCTGATGAAAGACACCTGGTAACCGGCGGGTTTGAAGCGCCTGCCAATATCGGCAATCATTACGGTCAGCGAATGCACGGCTATATTGAAGCCCCTGAAACAGGAGATTATCTATTCTGGATCGCCAGCGACGATAACGGTGCACTTTACCTCAGCACCGACGATGACCCTGAAAATATTGTCGAGATAGCCAGCGTGCCGGGATGGACAAATCAACGGGAATGGCTCAAATATCCCGAACAGCAATCAGCCACGGTAATGCTCGAAGAGGCTAAAAAGTACTACATAAAAGCCCTTATGAAAGAGCACGAGGGTGGCGATAATCTTGCCGTAAGATGGCGGCTGCCCTCCGGCACTGTTGAGGAACCAATCCCGAACTCACGGCTTTACTGGAATGAAACTGAACTTCACACCAACTTCAGGATTGACAGGGAAGGAGAGGAAGTGCTGTTAACCCGGCCCGATTCTGTTCGCGTTGATGAAATACCTCCCACCGAAATCCCCAGGGATATTTCATATGGAAGATATCCGGACGGGACGGGGGAATGGTTCTGGTATACAGATCCCACACCGGGAGCACCCAATCATGACGGGGGACTTTCAGCATTGCCGGTTATACCCGATCCTCCGAGGTTTACCATGGACGGGGGACCGTTTATCGACGATTTCAGACTTGGCTTTGAGTTTGACGTGGGACTTGAGGTCTATTATACAACTGACGGCAGCGAGCCGAAACCGGGTATATCAAGCCGTTATTCCCAGCCCTTCAACATTTCACGAACTACTGTAGTCAGGGCCATTGCACATGAACCGGGTGGCGCTTCCAGCAAGGTTGTCAAAGAGCTTTTTACGAAACTGACACACAGCACCAGCCAGTTCAGCTCCAACCTGCCGCTGATGGTCATACACAAATTCAACCGTACCATACCTGACGGTCATCCCCGTGTCCCTGTCTATATATCATTGTATGACAAGGGTGAGGACGACAGGGTGCGCCTTGCTGACGACCCGGTATTGCAGAGCAGGGCGGTAATTAACCTGAGGGGGTCAAGCTCACTGATGTTCCCAAAAAAGATGTACGGGTTCCATCTTCATGAGGAGGATGGCAGCAACCGTAAGGAGGCCCTCCTGGGCATGCCCGAAGAGCATAACTGGATACTGAACGGCCCGTACAGCGACAAGTCGCTGATGCGTAACGTCATTGCTTACGGACTAAGCAATGATATTGGGCGATATTCACCCCGAACCCGCTTCATTGAGCTTTACCTGCATGACGGAACGGGTCCCCTGACAGAAGATCATTATCATGGGGTATATGTACTGATCGAACGCATAAAATGGTCAGACGGTAGAGTGGAGATAGAAAAAATCGGTCCGGACGACAACGAGGAAC
Source organism: Marinilabiliales bacterium (assembly GCA_007695015.1). NCBI lineage: Bacteria > Pseudomonadati > Bacteroidota > Bacteroidia > Marinilabiliales > Marinilabiliales bacterium. The sequence goes on along the minus strand of REEN01000015.1, from coordinate 7,318 downwards.
CTGAAATAACGGGTGGTTACATTTTCAAGAGGGACAGGCTAAATCCGGGCGAATCGGGATTCCGTACCCGGAGAGGATCACATTTTGCATTTGCAAGACCGCAGGAGTCCGATATTACCCTGCAGCAAAAGAGATGGCTTGAAAACCATGTAAGCGATTTTGAAACGGCTCTTTTCGGCGATAACTTCACCGATCCCCATGAGGGCTATAATAAATATATTGATCCCGACTCCTTCATTGACGCCCACCTTATAACAGAACTGCTCAAGGAGATCGACGGTTACAGGCTGAGCACCTTCTTTTACAAGGACCGTGGCGGTAAAATTATCAAAGGCCCGCTTTGGGATTTCAATATCAGCATGGGGAACGTGGACTACTACCCTGACCCTCATTATACTGATTCCGGCTGGCCCAAGCCATGGGAACCCGAAGGTTGGTATTACAGCCTCCTCTCACAGAACATCTATATTTATGGCTGGTTTACGCGCCTTTTTCAGGATCCGGAGTTCGCATCCAGATACAGTGAGAGATACTGGCAGTTGCGAAGAGGTCAGTTCTCAAATGATTCGCTCAGGGGAAGAATTAACAAAAATGCCTTTATACTCACTGAGGCCCAGGACAGGAACTTTAAACGCTGGCCTATTCTGAACCGGTACGTTTGGCCAAACCATTACATCGCCCCTACATACAATCATGAAATTACATGGATCACCAACTGGCAGATGAGCCGTACCAAGTGGATGGACAGGCAGTTCGGGCAGCCCACTGAGCTTTTGCATTTCTGGCATTTCAACGATCTCCCTTCCGGGGAATTCTTCGAAGCGGAAGCCGACTACTCGGTCAGCAGCGCTTCACTTATATATGAAGGAAGCGGTGAAGGCTACATGGACAGGGTCAATGACGGCACGCTGCTTAATGCCGACCTGGGTGCACCGGCTGAAAGGGCTCTCAGGGTGAGAAACCCCTCCGATACCAGGGAACTGGTACTGTCACTTCCCACTACCGGCTACCGCGACGTGGTATTGAGGTATGCTGTTAAGCGTACACCGAACGGACAGAGGCAGCAGACAGTCTATTACCGGACTTCTGATATTGATCAGTGGGTGCTTTACAGCGATACCCTTAAGATCACTGAGAGCTATCAGCAGTTCAGGTTCAACTTTGCAGGGATTGAAGAGGCGGATGACAACCCTCAGTTCAGCATAAGAATTCTCTTTCACGGTGAAGAGACAACGGGAACATCAGGAAACAACCGCTTTGACAACATAACCCTTGACGGATACAACCTGGACTACCAGGAAGAAAATGACGAACAACCCTCTCCCGATGCAAACCTTTACCACCATAACTCCCGGTTGTACGTTGACAGTCCCTTTACAACCCGGGCGCAGATAGAGGTGTTCAATGTCGGGGGCCAGCTGGCGGGGAGATTCCAGGCTGAAGGCAGCGGTCTGCACGATTTCCATTTCGCTCCCCCAAGAGGCATCTACATTGTCAGGATAAGGAATGAAAATCATGCCATCGTAAGAAAGATCTTCGTTAACCGCTAACCACGCTCCGGTCACCACCAACCACCGTTCACTGGTGCCTGCCACGTGCCATTTACCGGTGACTACCCCTCATCGTATACATGTGACTGCCGCGAGCAACTCACCGCCAACTAACAGGCAATCACCCTGCCACTGTCAGCCGCCACCAGGCCCACCCTCCAGGCAGGCAGCACTGCGCGACAGCAGCCGGCCACTATCCCGCTATGCCTGCAATCAGCCATATACTTCATCAGGTCCCGCCAGGCCCAATCACCCTCGCCACAATGGAAAGATCCCGGAAAAATTGTATTTTTAACCGGTTAATCTTGTTTGAACCATAACCCCAGTTTAATGGCAAAACGGTTTTCCGGCACCGCATTCGCACTGATCTTCACACTTCTCCTTCTCCTATCTCCTGAACCGGCAGCCCAGGATGTGGCCATAAATGAGATAATGGCCTCAAATGCTTCCGTTATTGCTGATGAGGATGGTGATTTCGGCGACTGGATCGAGCTGTTCAACTATGGCGAAGACAGTGTCAACCTGGAGGGTTTCGGGCTGTCAGACAATTACGGCGACCCTTTCAAATGGGTTTTCCCCGATGTTTCGATCGAACCAAATGGGTTCATGATAATATGGGCCTCGGGGAAGGACCGCCGACCGGTGGGCGGGTGGACGAACGGCCTGATGAGGGAGGTGTTTACCGGGATACCGGGCAGCACAATTGACGACCTGGTAAATCACCCTGATTATCCTGACAATCCTGAGCACAGGCACCTTATCAGAGATGGTTTTGAGGCTCCGGTTAACGTTGACGATCATTACGGCCAGAAAGTTCACGGATACATCGAGCCACCTGTTACCGGCGATTATGTCTTCTGGATTGCCAGCGACGATAACGGCAGGCTCTACCTGAGCAGTGACGAGGACCACGCAAACATAACCGGGATCGCAAGCGTGCCGGGATGGACACAGTCCCGTGAATGGGACAAATACCCTGAACAGCAATCAGTCCCCGTACCCCTGGTCGAGGGCAGAAAATACTACATCAAAGCGCTGATGAAAGAGCATGCCGGAGGCGATAACCTGGCTGTAAGATGGATGCTCCCCTCTGGGGTGATCCAGGAACCGGTCCCTGCAGAGCATCTTTACTGGCGTGAGACCGAGCTGCACACAAACTTCAGGATAAACCGCGAAGGCGAGGAGGTTATCCTTACCGCACCCGACTCCAGCCTGGTTGACGAAGTACCACCCACTGAACAGTTGACCAACGTGTCGTATGGCAGGTATCCGGACGGAACCGGCGGGTTCTATTACTTCCCGGCAGCAACACCCGGCAGTCCCAATACCGGTAACCGTCTCGTGGAGCTGCCTGTGATACCTGACCCTCCTGTTTTTTCTCACAGGGGCGGGACCTACAGTCCGGAATTCACACTGAGCTTCGATCATGACGCAGATATGGAGGTCTATTATACAACGGACGGCAGCCATCCTTTACCTGGCATTTCGCCCCTCTACACAGAGCCTGTACCAGTCTCCGGGACGATGATTGTGAGAGCCGTCACCCATATCCCGGGATCGGTCTCCAGTGAACCTGCGGGTGAGCTATACACGAAACTGTCAGACGACATTAAAGATTTCAGCTCCAACCTGCCGGTTGTGGTCCTGCACCAGTTTGACAGGCAGATCACCCCGGGGGGCAGGACACCCGCTTATATATCAGTATTTGACACTATCGTGGGGGGGCGGACGGGACTAATTTCAGATCCGGCGCTGCAGGGAAGAGTAATGATAAACATTCGTGGATCGAGCTCACAGGGCTTTCCTAAAAAAATGTTCGGATTTCATCTTACAGAGGAGGACGGAAGCAACCGCAAAGAGGAGATACTGGGAATGCCCGAAGAGCATAACTGGATACTGAACGGCCCCTACAGTGACAAGTCCCTTATGAGGAATGTCTATGCCTACGGCCTGAGCAACGATATAGGGAGGTACTCGCCCCGGACAAGGTTTGTGGAGCTGTTCATGCACAGCGGTTCGGGAGATCTGCGGGATGCGCACTATCACGGTGTCTATGTGCTGGTCGAACGGATAAAGTGGGCTGAGGGAAGGGTCGATATAAACAAAATCGGTCCTGATGACAACGAGGAGCCAGAGATTTCGGGCGGATACATGATCAAGAAGGACAGGTTCAATCCGGGTGAGAGTGGGTTGATGACAGCGAGGGGCACCAACCTCGCCTTTGTAAGACCGTCAGAGGAAGATATCACCCCGCAGCAAAAAGCCTGGCTTGAAAACTACCTTACCGAATTTGAAACTGCACTGTTCAGTGAAAACTTTGCCGATCCGAAATCAGGATATAATAAATATATAGAACCCGGTTCATTTATTGACGCTCACCTGATAACCGAACTCCTCAAAGAGATAGATGGTTACCGCCTCAGCACCTTCATGTATAAGGACAGGAACGATAAGCTTGTGATGGGCCCTTTGTGGGATTTCAACCTGAGCCTTGGCAATGCCAATTACCTGCAGGGATGGAGGCCAACCGGATGGTACTATCAGCTTATATCGGAAGAACAGTACCTCAACGGCTGGTACACCCGCCTCTTCCGGGACCCCCGGTTCAGGGCCGAATACAGGGAAAGATGGTGGCAACTGAGACGGGGGCAGTTTTCGGATGAAGCACTGACAGCCCGGATCGACCATAACGCAGCCATCCTTGATGAGGCGCAGGAACGCAACTATAAACGCTGGCCGGTGCTGGATACCTATATATGGCCAAACTGGTTCATAGCTGAAACCTTTGAAGAGGAGATCGGATGGATGACAAAGTGGCTCATTGAACGGGCAGCCTGGATCGACGGACAGATGGGAGATCCCACCCTGCCGGTTCATTTCTGGCACTTTAACGATCTGCCTTCAGGTGATATAACCGAAGCAAAGGCGGACTATTCGGCATTATCGGCAAACTACCCGGCGGCAGAAGACCACCCGGCAGCAAAAGCAGACACCCCGGTAACTGCAGCCACGATCAAATATACAGGTAGCGGGTCGATGGACAGGGTGAACGACGGAACACTGCTCAATGCTGATTTTGGTGATGCTGCCGGCAGGGCGCTCCGGGTCAGAAATCCATCGAATGAAGCCGAGTTGTTACTTTCTTTACCTACAACCGGATACAGGAACGTGGTACTGCGCTACATGGCAAAGCGCACACCGAACGGGGCACGCAAACAGACTGTCTGGTACCGCACCGGTGAGAATGACGAGTGGATTGCCATTGGTGATACCCTGGAGATAACCGAAACATACCGGCAATTCAGGTTTGATTTTGCCGGAATTGAAGGCAGCAACGACAATCCCGGCTTCGCGGCAAGGATACTGTTCCACGGAGAGGAGGCTTCAGGAACCTCAGGGAACAACAGGTTCGACAATTTTACTCTTGAGGGGTACAGCATTGTTTTTTACAGCAAACCCGGGGGTGACCTGACCGATCTGGCTTCCTGGGGCACACAGCCTGACGGAACCGGCGAGCCTCCTGCTTCATTTGATATGAATTCAGCCCTGTTCCATATAAGGAACAGGACATCGGCAGAGGTTGACACTGACTGGCAGGTAGGTGGCGAAGGATCAGGAGTTGTCGTGGGTGACGGGCAGAACAGTATACGGGTGACGGTGAACGGCGTTCTGGATGCCGTGGTGGATGTTACGGCAAATGCAACCCTCGAACTGGCAAATGCTGCCCTGCCCATACTGAACACGCTGGAAGATGGTTCGGCTGTGATCCTTGCCGGCAATGCTCCCACCATTCCTTTCAACTCCTATTACGACCTGGTAGTTGAAGATATTGACCCGGACTTTACCGAAGCGGGAGAGATTGAAGTGAGGGGCGACCTGACGCTCAGGGGACAGGTCAGAATGCCCGATGCAAGAGGCAACCGTGAATATGACCTGAGGTTCACCGGTCCGCACGACCAGCTCATCACGGGCAACGGGAATGTTATCAGGGGCTACAACATAATATTCGACAAACCGGCAGGCAGGGTTGGCTTCTCCCCTGCCAACGGCGGCGCCATACTGGCTTCCGACAACCAGCTTATCCTCATCATGGGCCCGGACGCCCTCTTTGAGGACGACGGTATCGACATTTATGCCGGCAACAGTGTTAATATTGCCGGCGATCCCTCTTCCTACAACTTTACAGGCACACTGATACTGGCCGGCACCGAGGATGGTATCGTGAAGGGAGCGGGCGCAGGCAATAACTTTAATATAAGAGATTCCGGCAGCAACAACTCCAATGCGGCCGCAGCTCTCAACAACCTTGTAGTAAGGGTAGCCAACAGGGACGGAGAGTTCAGGTTCAGGGACGGAGGCGGCGACCGCTTCACTGTAAGGGGAGACCTGACGGTCGAAGCCGGAGCTGCCGGCCGGATAAGGTTTTACGGTAATGAGGTGGCCGTGGCGGGGGACTTAATCATTGAAGAGGGGTTCGAAGGCAGTATTGACAGGATAGACAGGCTGCATTTCGAAGGCTCTGATCAGCAGATTATGTCCGTGCCCGGCACGATAGATGTTGGAGATCTCAGGGTGGATAATGAACAGGGACTTGTTCTGGGGGGCAGAATCAGGGTGGAAAATAATCTGCACCTGGAGAGCGGCATTATCCGGGTACGGGAGGGCAGCCTCCCTGCTTTGGGGACTGAAGCATCTGTTTCCGGTTATGGCAGCCGATCATATATTGACGGGCCTCTCGGCATCTACAAGGACAACACGGCCGCCAGGGAAGCGGTCTTCCCTGTAGGAGACGGCGGACTTTACAACCCACTGACGATACGAACCTCGCACGGTAATTCAAACGAGGTTCTTTACATAGTCAGCCTTTCCGGCTCCTCCCCTCCCGGGTACACTCTGCCCGAAACTATCCTGAAAATATACGGTGGGTTTTACTATACGCTCGACATACTGGGCGATTACCATATTGACGATGCGTATGTGTCCATACCCTACGGGCCAGGCATGGCCGAAAACGATGAGAGCCTGCTGCGAATACTTATATCGGAAAACGGTGGCTGGCAAAACCTGGGCGGCGAAGCGAACGAAGGGGTTGTAAGGTCAACGGTACCTTTTACCGAACCGGGCATCCTTGCCCTGGCCGAAAGGGCACCTGAAGCGACGGTGACATCCTCAGCCGGTCGCGGCGGCACAATCGGTCCCGAAGGCACTCTCACAATCGAACCGGGTACGGATATAATATATGAGATACGGGCGGGTGACGGATACCACATAAGCAACATCATGGTTAACGGCAACCCTGTGCCCGGAGCGCCGGGACACTTCCTGTTCTATCACACGATAGGGCATAAACCTGGCAACAATACAATACGTGCTGAATTTGAACAGAATAATTACACCGATATAAGGATCTATCCCAACCCCGCAAATGACATCCTGCGGGTGGAGTTTATGCAGAACATCGAACATGTGGCAGTGATCTCAATCTACAGCACATCGGGAAAAAAGGTGATCGAAAGAACCCTTGCCCCGGGAGACAACCGGTCTGGCTGGATCGGGGTCGGGGGACTGGATCCCGGACTTTACCTGCTTAAAATCCAATATGACCGATTCCGCTTTTCCGGCAGGGTTGCCATCATAAGGTGAAAATTCTGAAAAGCAGCAAGTCCGCATACTTTAAGGGAATATTAACAGTTTGTTATATAATTATTAATTGTTTTTTGTTAGTTTTGGACTTTCTCGCGGAAAAAATTACCGCAGATTCAAAGTTA
>REEN01000014.1 GCA_007695015.1 Marinilabiliales bacterium | reverse complement strand
GTGGCTCCTTTCAACTGGGATATCGATGTGCTGCCTCGCGACCCGGTACCGGTTGATGCCATACCCGATATTGGCGAGAACCAGCAGATCATCTTTACCGAATGGATGGGACGCTCTCCGCAGGATATAGAAGACCAGATCACCTATCCGCTTACAAGCGCACTGCTTGGAATACCTGGGGTGACAAGTATCCGCAGCACATCCATGTTCGGATTTTCAAGCATATACGTGATATTTGACGAGGATGTGGAATACTACTGGAGCCGGTCACGTATCCTGGAGAAACTGAACGCCCTTCCTCCCGGATTGCTTCCCGGGGGAGTAAACCCGCAGCTTGGTCCCGATGCTACCGCTCTCGGACAGGTTTTCTGGTACACCCTGGAAGGACTTGATGAGAATGGCGACCCGGCCGGGGGATGGGACCTGCACGAGCTGCGGTCGATCCACGATTTTTATGTCCGTCTGTCCCTCAACAGCGTACAGGGCGTTTCAGAGGTGGCAAGTGCCGGCGGGCATGTGAAGGAGTACCAGGTGGACCTCGATCCTGATGAGCTGAGAACCCGGAATATTTCAATTATGCAGGTGGCCCGCGCCCTGCAGCAAAGCAACCGGGAAACGGCCGCCAACACCATGGAGTATAACATGGCTGAATACCTGATCAGGGGTCTTGGTTATATTGAGTCGCTTGACGATATCCGCCAGACAGTCGTTGCCGTTAACAACAATGTTCCGGTGCGCATTGAAGATATAGCCAAAGTAAATATCGGGCCGGCAGTAAGAAACCACGGAGGTATACTCGACAAGGGAGGAGTTGAGGCCGTCGGAGGCGTGGTGGTTGCCCGTTACGGGGAGAACCCCCTGCAGGTGATACAAAATGTGAAGGATAAGATTGCAGAGATCAGCTCCGGACTGCCATCCCGTGAGCTGGATGACGGCACGGTGTCACAGGTTACCATAGTGCCTTTCTACGACCGTACACAACTTATATACGAAACCCTGGGCACCCTTAATGATGCCATTATCCTCCAGATCCTTATCTCGATCATAGTGATCATCGTGATGGTCTATCACCTGCGTACCTCACTGCTGATCTCGGCCCTGTTGCCCCTGGCTGTGCTGATGAGTTTCATCATGATGAAATATTTCAGGGTCGATGCCAATATAGTTGCCCTTTCGGGGATAGCCATTTCGATAGGTACGATGGTCGACCTGGGCATTATCATGAACGAAAACATACTGCGTCATCTGCGTGAGGCGGCAGGTTCGGCAAGGAACAGGCTGGAGACCATATATGAAGCTTCCGCGGAAGTTGCCCCTGCAATACTCACCGCGGTAAGCACCACCATTGTAAGTTTCCTGCCGGTATTTACGCTGCAGGCGGCAGAGGGAAGGCTGTTCTCACCGCTGGCGTTCACGAAAACCTTTGCCCTGGTCGCCTCGCTGATCATAACAATGGCCTTTATGCCTGTCCTGGCTTACCAGTTCTCAGGTAAGTTACGGATGAAAAAGTTCACCGGCTGGTTCAAAAACCTTTACGTAAGGCTTGCGCTGAACGGACTGCTGACTATAGCCGGAGCAGTGATTGCATTTAGCATATTGTGGTGGGCAGGATTGTTCCTGGTGCTGCTTGGGATTTCGGGATTACTTCAGAATATTTTCCCCGAAAGGGTAAAGCCATACAAAACCATAATAAATATGGGTATAACCCTGCTGGTGGTGCTGATATTGCTTGCCAGCGAATGGTTGCCCATCGGGGTTGAGAGGAGCCTGTTTATCAATATATTGTTCCTGGTAATTGTGATTTCGCTGGTTCTGGGACTGTTCAGGTTGTTCCTTCATTTCTACCCGCAAATTCTTATGTGGTTTCTTAACCACAAGAGAATATTCCTGGCCATACCGGTTGTGATTTTGATTCTGGGACTCAATATCTGGATGGGCTTTGGCACCGTTTTCGGATTCGTGGCCAGGGGATTTGATAATGTGGGTGTTAATGTCCGCACCACCAGTGTGTGGAGCAGTCTTCATCACACTTTTCCCGGACTTGGACGGGAGTTTATGCCATCGCTCGATGAGGGCAGTTTCCTGCTGATGCCCACGACCATGCCTCATACCGGCATTGAGTACAACCTGAAAGTCCTGCAGGAACTGGACCGCCGCGTGGCGTCCATTCCGGAGGTGGAGATGGTGGTCGGAAAGGCCGGCCGCGCCGAGAGTCCCCTTGACCCTGCCCCGATGACCATGTTCGAGAATGTGATCAACTACAGGAGTGAATACAAAAGCGACATGGATGGCCGGAAGATACGGTTTGAGGTGGACCGGGACGGGGAGTTTGTGCGGGATGAAAACGGTGAGCTTATCCCCCACCCCCGCGGCCGTTATTACCGGCAATGGCGCGACCATATACAAACGCCTGACGACATCTGGCAGGAGATAACCCGGGCAGCGAGGTTTCCCGGACTAACATCGGCGCCAAAACTGCAGCCCATTGAAACACGGCTGGTGATGCTGCAGACCGGCATGCGGGCGCCGATGGGGATGAAGGTGTTTGGCCCTGACCTGGAAACCATTGAAGGATTTGCAATGCAGATGGAGGGAGTTCTGCAGGAGGTGCCTTATATCAGGGGCTCTACGGTTTTCGCCGACCGGGTGGTGGGTAAGCCTTACCTGGAGATAAAACCCGACCGGCGTGCCCTGGCCCGTCACGGCATTACCGTTGAAGAGTTTCAGCATGTGGTGGAGGTGGCAATTGGCGGGATGACAATGACAACCACGGTGGAGGGCCGGGAAAGGTATAACATCCGGGCCCGCTACGCGCGTGATTTCCGCGACGAGCCGGAGAAACTGAAAGATATCTGGCTCAGCTCTCCTGCCGGGTACCAGATCCCCCTGGGCGAGGTAGCGGAGATAACTTTCCGGCGCGGACCGGGTATGATACGCGGAGAAGATACATTCCTGGTGGCCTATATAACCTTCGACAAGGAGCAGGGACATGCTGACCTGTCGGTCATCGAACAGGCAACAGAGATGATAGAGCAGAGGATTGAGAGCGGCGATATAGTCGTTCCGCAGGGTGTGAATTTCCAGTTTTCGGGCAACTATGAAAACCAGATGCGTGCCGAGCGCCGCCTGATGCTGGTCATACCCCTGTCGATGATAGTGATATTCCTGATACTCTATTTCCAGTTCCGTTCAGTCTCCACCTCGCTTATGATTTTTTCAGCCATAGCACTTGCGTTTGCAGGAGGGTTCCTGATGCTGTGGCTTTACGGACAATCATGGTTTATGAACTTCAGCGCTTTCGGGGTGAATATGCGGGATCTTTTCCAGATGGATGTGGTAAACCTCAGCGTGGCTGTCTGGGTGGGCTTTATTGCACTTTTCGGGATTGCCACCGATGACGGCGTGCTGATAGCAACGTACCTTCAAAACAGCTTTAAAAAGCACAAGCCGGAAAACAGGGAAGAGCTCTATGCGGCAGTCCTCGAAGCAGGCAAAAAACGCGTGCGCCCCGCATTGATGACCACGGCAACAACACTTCTGGCGCTTCTGCCCATCCTGACCTCGACAGGAAGAGGGGCAGATATAATGATACCAATGGCCATACCGGCATTTGGCGGAATGACCATTGCCCTTATCACCCTATTCCTGGTACCGGTTCTTTTTACGGCATGGAATGAGCGGATGCTGAGCCAGGATAATAGCAATGAGGCAGAGTTACCGTGAACCACTTAATAATGAAGTTATTGAGCAGAGTAAATGATAAGATTGATCAGGGGAGGAACGATAAGACAGATCAGAAAAAATGATACGATTGATTGGGAAAACCGGGATTTTGCAAAAACAGAAATATGATGAAGCGCAATAGCATGATTATATCAGATTCGGAAATCGGAAAGATCAGTCCGGGAAAAGTTGGATACAACCCCTGCCTGACTGAAACAGGACCCCAACCACGGCAACCAGCCATGGCGGCTTTCCTGGCTGCAACTCTTGTTTTGGTTGCCGTTTTCATCAGCCCTCCTTTAGTTGCCCAGGTATACCCGGAGAGGTACCTTGAAGAGGCGCTGAAAAGTAATCCCGGACTGCAGGCCGGGCAAAAAGCTTATGAGGCATCATTGCAGCAGGCCGATATTGCCTCTGCCCTGCCCGATCCTGAGCTTTCAGCAGGATTTTTTACACCTCCCATGGAGCGGCTGATGGGAAACCAGTGGTTTGACCTGAGGGTTATGCAGATGTTCCCGTGGTTCGGCACGGTGGAAAGGAGAAGGACTGCAGCACATTATATGGCGGAAGGAACGCATCATCAGTACCGTGAACAGCGAAACAGCCTGTTTATGGAGATGACCCGCTTATGGCTTGAGATATACAAAAAAGAACAGCAAAAAGAGGTAATAAGGCAATCGGTCGATATTCTCAAAGAGAGGGAGGATATTATCTATAGCCGGTATGGGGGCGGAGAGCAACGGGGGGGTCTGGCACTGGATATTTACAGGATGGAGATACAGATTGCCGACCTTGAGAACCGCATTGAAAAGATTGAGGAGGAAAAAACTTATCTGGTCCGCAGCTTCAATTTACTTGCCGGCAGGGAAGAGACAGCAGCTATTGAAACTCCGGAGGAATTACCCGGAATTTCAGGAAACGATATAGCTGCTCCCCCGGAAGAAAATGATTTTGGAGGCAATCCCCGTCTGAACATGGCCGCGGCAAGGGCAGAGGCGGCAGAGATACAGAAAGACATAAACCGGTTGATGACCCGGCCAATGCTGGGAGTGGGACTGCAATACTCATATTTTGCTCCGGGCCGGGCGGCAATGGGACAAATGGACGGGGGGCATATGATAATGCCAATGGTTTCGGTCACCCTTCCGGTATTCAGAAAAAAGAACGAGGCAACAAGGCAGCAGGCTGTTCTGCAGTCCGAAGCCGCGGCTTTCCGCGAAAGCGATCAGGTCAACAACCTGAAGATCCAATGGGCAGAACTGACTGCCGAGTCAAGGAATATTCAACGGGACCATGATTTTTACCTGCGACAACTGGAAATAACACATAAAGCCTGGGAGCTGGTTCTAACGGGCTATGCCGCCGGAGATGAAGGCTTTGATGAGCTGCTGCGGCTGCTGGACCAGATGGTGGACCTGGAATGGAGGTTGCTGGAGGCAAAAGTCGATCAGCATATTAAATATGCGGAAATGGACAGGATACATGCGAGAAATATTTTTGAATAACAGGACCGGCGCCTGTCCCCGATCCTCTGACCAGGGGGATGCAGGACCGGCAAACCTGACAGAACAGATAAGGAAATGATAACCGTAAAAATATAGCGCCATGGAGAACGATAAAAAAAGAACCTACGGAATTTACCTGCTGCTGATTCTCGGCGGCATACTGCTCGGATGGCTGCTGTTTGGCGGTGGCAATGATGAGCATGCTGATCACGGTCATGACCATGATCACACTGAAATACAAGAGAGCGCAGATGTTGATTATACCTGCTCAATGCATCCCCAGGTGCGGCAGGATGAGCCGGGGGACTGCCCTATATGCGGTATGGAGCTGATTCCCGCTTCAGATGAGGACGACCACCAGGAGGATGATCCGTTCCTGTTTACTTTGCAGGAGAGTCACGGCAGGTGGGCCAATGTGCAGACCGGGAAGGTTGAATCTGTCCATTCCGGCACCACGATGAGACTGACCGGCAAAGTGACTGTCAATGAAAGGGAGCAGCGCCGGATAACAGCCCATTTCCCGGGGAGGATTGAGCAGCTTTTCGCCGACTATACCGGAAGGTTTATCCGCCAGGGTGAAAGGCTGGCAACACTCTATTCACCGGAAATGATGCAGGCCCAGCAGGAGCTGATTCAGGCGGCAGCGGGAAAAGAGACACAACCGCGCCTTTATGAATCGGCAAGACAAAGACTTAAGCTTTTCAACCTGACAGAATCGCAGATTGACCTGATCGAGGAGAGCGGACAGGCATCATCAAATACCGATGTTTATGCCACGCAATCAGGATACCTGACAGAAAGAACTGTTTCTGAGGGTGACTATGTCAGCACAGGGCAGACAATGTTTGCCATTGCAGGCCTGAACAACGTATGGGTGGAGCTGGACGCCTATGAAAGTCAGATCGGGCTTATTGGGCCCGGTAACGAGGCAAAGGTGCAGTTGGCTGCTTATCCCGGAGAAGAGTTCGGTGGCCGGGTTGAGTTTGTTGACCCTTTTCTGGATACGCGGACAAGGAGCGCACGGGTAAGGCTCACTGTCGCCAATCGCGACAACATGCTCAAGCCGGGAATGCTGGTAAATGCAA
>REEN01000013.1 GCA_007695015.1 Marinilabiliales bacterium | reverse complement strand
GGCTTTGAAGAATTCGGTAAGTTTGGGGGAGAGATTCTGGTCGAATAGAATTTTCGGGAACAATCCGGCAGTGGGGCAGATACTGGAGATGGATAACAGGAGCTTCACTGTTACAGCGGTTACCGGTAATGTCCCTCGGAATACCCATTTTTCCTTCGATTTGCTTATGCCGATGAGCAGTCTCTCTTTCATGCACCAGCTCGGGGGACTGGAATTCTTTACCTATTACCTTTTTGAGACGGGTGCAGATCCCACGGCAGTTGCAGATGCAATATGCCAGGCAAACAATGAAAATCTGGCAGAGAGATTCAGCATGTTTGCAAACTACGGGTTCTCTTCAGAAATTTTGCCGCTTACCAGGCTGCACCTGTTTTCAACTGCTTCATATGGACTGGGGCCGGCAGGTAGCATCAATACCGTTATTATAGTGGGATCCATTGCCGTTCTTGTCATGTTCCTGGCACTCACCAATTTTGTAAACCTGTTTGTAATTGAAGGTGAACAGCGGGCTAAGGAGATAGGCATCAGGAAAGTCAACGGGGCACGGAAAAGTGATATCGTCAGGCAGTTCTTTGCCGAAACGACCTTTATCGTGGCCATATCTTTTCTGATCGGACTGGTGCTGGCCACACTTCTTTTGCCGCAGTTCGGCGAGCTGATGAGGCGCAGTTTCCCTGGCGACCTGTTCAGGTCGCCGTTGCTGATTGCGGCATTGGCAGGCATATTTGTTATAACGGTAATTCTTTCCGGCAGTTACCCGGCCTTTTACCTCAGCAGGCTCAGGCCTGCAGCCATCCTGAAGCCGCATGAAGGTGGGGTTGGCCGCAGAAGAGTGGTCATGAACCTGGCCGGGGGAATGCAGCTTATAATTACGCTGGTGCTGCTTACATACCTTTTCGGCATAACCAACCAGGTAACCTACCTGCAGAATATGCCACCCGGACTGAACCCCGAGGGGCTTGTGAATATCTACAACCTGAATGACAATATGAAGAGGCAATACCCGGATATCAGGGAACAGCTGCTAACCATACCTGAAATTGAAGGTGTAGCTGCATCGGGCCACACTATTGGGGGAGGGACCAGCGGTCAGGGTATCAGGCTGCTGGAAAGTCCGGCAGACAATATTCTTACGATCAACGAATACCGGGTCCAGCCTGGTCTGTGCGCTTTGCTGGAACTGGAGCTGAAGGAGGGCAGATTTTTTAATCCTGACCTTGCTACCGACAGGCAAAGCGTTATACTGAACGAGGCGGCGGAGAGAATGCTCGGACTGAATTCGGCTGTGGGGAGGCAGGTGGTTATGTTTCAGGACCCACTTGAGGTGATTGGCGTGGTAAGGGATTTTCACTATTCATCTGCTGCAAATGAAATTCAACCCCTTGTGATTACAGCATATAGGGAGAATATAAACAACATCATGGTAAGGCTTTCGGCTACCGCCGACTACAGGCCGGCAATGGAGAAGATTGAGCAGACACTGAAGTCATTTGATGAGGGTTACATAATGAGTACAAGTTACACTTCCAGTATCTACCGTAACTTCTATGCAGCTGAGCAGAGACTCGGAAAGATCATAAGGGTTGGTGCTGCATTAGCGGTTGTGATCGTGATGATGGGCATATTCATGCTGGTGTCGCATACCATCTCCAGGAGAACCAAGGAGATAGGGATCCGGAAGGTCCTTGGAGGTTCAACATCGCGAATGATGGCTATTCTTTACTACGGCTCACTGAAGTGGGTTGTCATAGCTTCGGCAATTGCCATCCCGGTAAGCTACTTTTTGCTGGAAAGATGGCTGAGGGATTATGCAGTAAGAGCTCCCCTTAGCTGGTGGCTTTTTGTCCTGGGAGTGGTTATTGTGCTTGCCCTGCAAACAATCATCACTATCTGGCAGACCTGGAGCATAGCGCGGCGTAACCCGGTTGAATCGCTCAGGTATGAGTAATGTATACGGACTCGCCTTCAAATGGCGATTACTTTATCAGGTAACAACTATCACCTCATGATCATGAAGTGATTTAATCTCAAATTTTATCCAGCTGTTTATTTTTCTGACCTGGAGGTTATGGCCGGATACAAGTAAGCGCAGGCTTATGCCGGAAACATCGTCCGGAACCTTAAGGCTGACGGTAAAGGAGCCTGCCGGACTAAGTTCATGTATTGGCTGCCGCCATGCTCCTTCATTATTCAGGTTAACCAGATGCAGGATCATACGCCCGGACTGATGATACAGATTACAATCAACAAGGCCTCCTCCGGTTATGTTTAAAGGTATATTGCCCCTGCATGCCCAGCGGATAAGGTTTGCCAGCAGATTGCTGTGATCAGGCAAATTATGGCGGGCAAACTGGCGGTCAGCCGACACGTGCGGTTCACTGCCCGATCGCGGACCATCGACCCGGGAGCGCAGTTCAGGCAGGATCCGAAGGTAAGTGTGGAGGGTCTCCCCGGTGTAATGGCTGGTGGCATGATTATGATCGCTGTATTTTTCGACCAAATGTGTTCCAAACAGATCACTCAGTCCGTAATCCGGCCGGGGGTCACCCCATTCGTTGAAAAGGCTGCTCTGACCTGTCGCCACCAGTCCCCCGCCCCTGGATGCAAAATTCTTTATGCTGGTTATCTGCCGGTCGGTCATCACGCCCAGGTTTGGCAGAACAAGCGCAGAGAACTGATCTCCCTGGCTGTCAATATGATCGGCATGAACAGGCAGATAGGGTATTCGGGCCCGCAGAAGCGTCTGGGTCATGCCCCGCCAGGGTTCGTCCACCAGACGTTGACTGTTGTTACGGCCATAAAAATCCATATTTTCCTGCGACCATACCACCCCAATGGTTGCCAGAGGCCGGCGGTTTACAAGGAATTGTTCATTTGCGCTGTGCCATTTATACAACGGCTCAACGGTCCGGTACATTCTCCGGTCCTCATGGTAGGCGGCAACATGGTGCCACCACGGCTGAATTCCTCCTGCGAAACCGCTTAATACCCACATACGGGCTTCCGGTTCGGGTTTGCTTGTCAGCCGGAAATTGGGTGTTCCCTGCTGATACATAGCCATACTTTCAGGTATGATTTTGTCCCATCCGAGCATCCCATGAATGAGTTTTCCAACTTCTCCATTTTGATGGAACCCGGATTCATTGCCATAACGTGCCTGATGATCGAGCATGATCATATCTGCTCTTTCACATATTCCCTTGTAGTCCCTGAAACTGGCGGCCGACCAGCTTATCGAGCCGGGGGTCATTCCAACCCAGATACAATCGCGCCCGCCGGCAGATCTGGTAGTATGGTTATAAAAGTCCCATATTTCAAGCCGGCGATCGTAATTCCACCTGATCCAATGACGATAGGCAGGATCATCCCAGTTGACACTTTCCGGAATATTGAAGCCGGACTGTTTTTTGAACTTATCCCTGCACCGTTTGCAATGGCATATGTTGTACCTGTTCAGTCCGTGCCACATATTATCGGTGAAGCCCTCGGGCTTATACAATTTAATGACCTCCTGCAAAATGGACGGGATAAATTCGTCGTAATATGGACTGTTAACGCAGGTGACATAAAGGTCGCCTTCCATATAGGGCTCATCGTCAGCATTGAATGCGAACCAGTCGGGATGGGCCCGGAAAAGATCTTTATGAGCTCTATTGGAGTCCATACGTGCAAATACAGCCAGCCCTTCTTCATGAGCGGCATTGCACAGTTCGCCAAAAAGATCTCGCCCTGCCAGGTGCTCCGCCTGCCGGTGAAAAGGGATCTGGCTGGGGTAATAGGCTACTATGCCGCCTGCATTTACAACAATGCCCTGCGTCAGGGTTCGTTTCCAGTAACCGCGCCACCAAGCGATATCGTAGGTTTGGGAATCCGGTTCTGTTATGTTGGTCTGTCCCCACCGGGTCAGCCTCCTGTACCATGGCGATCGACCGGTTACCTCACCCGGTTTTCCCGAACCTTTGACAGGGAAATGGAAAAGAGCATTGCTCATTAGCAGAACAGATGCTGCCCCGGTGGATTTAATAAAGCTACGCCGGCTTTGAGAGAGTTCAGTATTTTTCGGATTGCTCATCACTGGATATTGATTGTATGAAAGATTTACTTTATACACATGAATAAGGTCTGCTGCTTATTGAGGCCTGGGTTCGGTCGGGACCTGGTTAAAGTCTTCGTGGATATAATTTATTTATTCCAAAAAGGTAACCGTACAAGACAATCTTTTGCCGGAAGGTCTGCTGAGGGGTGGCCTCACTGTTTGGCACCGAGTAGCGGCTGTTCCAGAAGTGTTCACCCCACGGCCATATTTCCTTGTCATCCGGGTAATTCCTGTTGGTGTACCATTCGCAACGGTGAATATCATCGCTGTTATTCCAGCCGTCACGGCACATATAGGGCGTCCAGCCGGGAGTGAGTCCCGGATACCCGTCACGGCGCCCCGGGGCGAAGGTCTGGGTAACGGCCCTGTCGCCCAGTCCTGTCATCTGTACCAGTCCCAGCGGATTTCTTCCCAGTGTCCATTCAGCCTCATAATACAATCCCTGTTCAAAATATTCTTTCTCCTCATGGCATTCGGTTATCTTGTGTGCTATTGCCACCAAAGACATCTCGTTTGAAGTCTGCGACATACCTTCCCAGCTGACTGCCCAGCGGGCAGCCCGGGTCGGACTTCCATCCGTTTTGCCCAGGTGATCGGTTTTTGCCTGGTGAATTATTATGTTTTTCATGTTCTCCTGTAATTCCGGAAAATTGACTTTTTGCGGAGTGAAGATGTAGGCGACAGAGGCATACTGCTGCTCAAAGGTCCCACTATCCTTCACCCTGGATGAGGGATCCTTTGCCTCGCTTTCCTGGTATATTACTTCCTCAAATTTTGATTCGCCGGTAAGGTTATAAAGGAAAGCAGCCGCGGTCATTTTCAGGTCACGGCCGCGCAATCCGCTGGCACGGTCATCTAGCATATGATCGTGTTGCCTCATTGCCCAGTCCCAGGCCTCAAGTGCGGCTTCGGTATATTTTTCCCTGAGTTCCTGGTTACCCGCCAGCCTGAAACAATCGGCTGCCATCGCCGCACCGGCAGCCACGCACCATCCCTGCCATCCACATGCTGCACCGGCATAGTTGACATCTGTTTCAGGTGCCTTGATGTTGGTCAGTCCGGTGAGATAGCCTCCCCCTGGATCACGCATCCTGAGCCACCAGTCGATCTGCCATAATGCCTCGTCGATAATATCGGGAATCCCGTTATCCCATTCAGGAATATATAGCTGATTATCTTTAAAGGCATCGGGGTTGAGGTAGTATGTAAGCAATATATCGAATACACAAATAAAATTCACCGGTCGCTGGTCATTATCGTAGGCATCTGCCCAGCCGCCCCAGGATTCTTCAACTATTTCCCCCGAAAGGTCTTCGGCATACCAGTCCCTGTTATCGGGATTCACCCCGGTCACCATTTCCCGGTTTGAAATGTAAACAACGAAATCTTCCGGCTCAACCCCTTGTTTAAACAGGGGGCGGCGGGAATACGGAAAACCGCCGTTGGGTTTTTCTTCACAGCCCATACGCTGATAGAACATACCCTGCATGGATACTTTAAATGCTTCTTCGAAAATATTCTCTTTGATTGGAAAAACCGGGCTGGTGCCCATTCCTTCGACAACCAGCCTGTATTCTCCGGGAGTGTTAAATGCGGAAAAATCACACTCCCACACATCGGCCATGGTAAAATCTTTTTCAAATCCGGGCTCTACAAGATTTTCCATCCTGAACTCCAGGTTCCCGGACCAGGCTTTCTCACCCGAAGCAATATCATAAAGATGCCAGGGCGTCCCTTCCAGGCGGCTGAAATCACGTCCGCCGCCATCACCCATCCACAGGTACACATCGGCAGTTTTCTGGACGGCACCGGCTT
>REEN01000012.1 GCA_007695015.1 Marinilabiliales bacterium | reverse complement strand
TTGCAATCAGTTCAAGATCATCATCAACTTCAAGATACTGTTCTGGATCATCAGAGGTCAGGCTTCCGCTCCAGCCCGAGAACACCCATCCATCATCCGGCACAGCCTCGATATGAATTATTGTGCCCGGCTCATATCTTGCACCGGGCCAGTATGGATAACCATTTACCAGGATAGTACCCTCTCCGATTTTTTGAAAATCAATTGTCCGGTCCTCATCACTAGCCCAGCCAAAGTGTGCTGTTATGTCATGATCTCTGTTCATTGTAATGGAGATCATTTCAGAATACGCATTGTAGGTGCCGCCCCATCCTTCAAAGACCCATCCTGGTGCAGGAAGTGCACTCAGTTCGACAATTTCTCCTTCAGTAAATGTCAATGATCCCTCATACAGTTCATCATTGACAAAAACTTCTCCAATGCCTGATATGTTAATATCCAGGTTGAAGGTATCAGGTTCAGGGACCGGTATGGGATCGGGGTCAGGGTGGTCATAACCTGAGTAATAAAACCGTGAATCGGAATTAAGATACCATTCAAGCCCGGTTGTAGATCTGTAAAAATTGATTTCCAGTAACATATTATTAATGTTGCCCAGGAAACCAATTTGCCAGTGTGATGAGGTTTCTTCAATATCAACATCAAGATCGAAAATATACTCTGCCTTGGATATTTTCAGCCAGCTATTGTTTTCATCATTATAGCGGTACCATGCATAAGAGGTGAGATTATCGTTTACGTCCCAGTCATAATTTTCCTTTTCCAGGAGTATTTTTTCATCATCTTCATCCAGAAAATATATTACTTCAACAGGTCTTGGTTGCTGACCGACCATCAGGAATGTGGTCTCAAAATATGATTCCACTGACCACTCTTCCTCTGTTCGGTCATACTCCCATATTATGCCATAGTCAAGCTCACCATCAGGTTTCCAGAAGTATTCATGCCGTCTGTAAGGGTATATCTGTTCCTCATCCCAGGGGGTCCAGTATTGCGTCCTTCTGGTTATCTGTCCGTCCGGTCCGTCATATTCAGTTACATATTTTGTATACTCAACCCATATATCATCATCTGAGTCATATGTAAACCTAATGTACAGGGTTTCATGACCATCTTCATTGTATGCATAGGTTATCTTCTCTGAAAGCTCCCAGGAAGTGTCATCCCAGTCCCTTGTGTATTCAATAACCTCGGCACGCCTCCCTTCATTATCGTATGAGAACTCAGTCCATGTTTCATGGATCCAGATTTCGCTACTGCTGCTCCAGTAATATTCAAAGATCTCAGATACCTTGTTGTCGCCATCCCATATTACTTCTGTTTTATATTCTTTTTCCCACCGGCCATAATAAATATCATAAATGTACTCAATTTCACTTGTCATATTACCTCTATCATCAAAGCTGAGTGTGGATTTGTCCCGGAGTTCCATTTCAGGCCCATGGGTACTCTTTCTTCGGCCTATTATACTGTCGTTCACATAGAGTATCGTCTTTAGGGATTTGAGCCATGGTTTTTCAGGTTTTGCAAATTGCAGGGCACTGGACTCTTTGCTCAAACCTGTGAAGCTCTCTTTCAGCCTTTCGGGGAAGAGATCGTGAGATTTCTCAATTGATCGTCTCATTTCAGGATCCTGGCCTGATAAGGCCGAAGTTGTCAGTAACAACAGAAGCGCTAGTAGAGATGTTTTCATTTGTAATGTTTTAGGTTAACATTGCAGTTGATTTCAGTTGGCATCAAAAGTATTCAACTGTATCATTAATGTTGTGTGAGGTTACCATCTATAGCTATTTACAATTAGTCTATGTTTAAATAAAGTATTTTGATATAAGTTATTACAAATAATTGTCAATGTCAATAGTTTATGTTCTGAATCAGGTGTTTTATAATAATTATTGTGGGGAACCTCCATATTGATTTACCGCTCAGGTGCCGATTCTGACCGTCCGTCATTTTTTCTGTCACTTTTCTGGCAGAGAGGCAATTCTTTTACTAAATTTATATAAGGACAGGGGTTCATTGCCGGTTCGGCACTTGTTCGGATTGGGTCTATTGATGAATCTGCTTTGGTCCACTACTGGTCAGGCACTGGTGTTGCTTCGGTCCGATGATGGTTCGACGCCGGTTCGTCATCGGTGTGCCACGGTTTCGACACCGGTCCGACAAAAATAAACAGGAAAAGAGCTTTGCCATGGATCTGTTTCCCGCTTCGGTCACAGAAAGAACAGTTGAAGTATATTCTGCCCGCATTTCCGCGAAAAGCAGAATCATTTACTGGATAATCATACTCAGTATAGTTCTGGCACTGGCAAGTCTTCCACTGGTTTACACAGACATATCGGTCCAGGCGCGCGGCCTGTTCCAGTCCCCCATCGAAAGGCAGTCCCTTACAGCACCTGTTTACGGACGTGTTTCCCGTACATTCATAAAACACGGGGTCAGCGTTGCAGCGGGCGACACGTTGCTTGTTATCGGGTCGGAAGGACTGGAAGCAAGGGCCGCGCACCTCGGATCGTCAATCAGAGATAATGATCTTTTCATCACTGACCTTGTAACGCTGCTGGATAAATGCCTCGCGTCGGAAGCTGACGCAGGCTTAATGGTCACTCCCAGGTACAGGGCCGAGCTGACCAGCTTCCTTGCAACCAGGGAGCTGCAGGAGTTGAAGTACCAGCGCGCAAGGGCAGAATACGCAAGGTGCAGCATACTTTTCAGCCAGGATATAGTGCCGGTAGCTGAATACGAGAAGCTTTCAAGGGAGTACCGGCTTGCGGGAGCCACCCTGCGCCAAGTTGCGGCTGCCGGCCTTGCCGGTTGGCAGTCAGACCTTTCACAACTCACCGAACAACAGAGGCACCTGAGAGCCGAGTTTGAGCAGTTGAATGATGAACTCAGCAACAGGGTCATTACCGCGCCGGTTAAGGGGACCATCATACAAAGCTCCGACATCCAGCCGGGCAGCTATGTCATTCCGGGTCAGCCACTCGCAGAGATATCGCCTTACGGCTCACTGCTCGCCGTGTTTTACGTAACGCCAGCCGATATAGGCTTTATTCGCGTAGGCCAGTCCGTCCGGCTCCAGGTTGACGCCTACAATTTCCACCAGTGGGGGATGCTTGAGGGGGTCATAACCGGCATATCGGTTGATATCATCACCGAGGGAAATACAGCACTATACCGCGTACACTGTCTGCCGCACAGTACGGCTCTTGTCTCATCAGGCGGAGCCGTGGCCGGAGCGGGGAAGGGGATGACCTTCACAGCCAGGGTTCTGGTAACCCGCCGCAGCCTTTTCGACCTTTTATGGGACAAAGCTGATAGCTGGCTCAATCCCTATAACGGAAAAACAAGAGATTATGCCGGTACCGGTTAAGCAGAGGGATATAACCGATTGCGGTGCGGCATGCCTCGCTTCGGTAGCTTCCCATTACGGGATGCAGATGCCCGTGTCGAAGATCCGGCAATTTGCCGGCACCGACAAACGTGGCACCAATGTTCTCGGACTCGTTGAGGCCTCCAAAAAGATGGGATTTCTTGCAAAAGGTGTGAGGGGCGAGTTCGAAAGCCTTTTCAAGATACCCAAACCGGCCATAGCCCATATTATAGTCAACGAAACCCTGCACCATTACGTGGTGCTGGTAGCAGCCACTTCCAGGTGCATTACAGTCATGGATCCTGCAGAAGGGAAGATGCGCAGGATTTCGCACGAGGAGTTCAGGAAGCAGTGGACCGGGGTGCTTGTAATCCTGTACCCGGGCCGGGAATTCACCCCGCTAAGGGAAAAAGTCACCCCATCCCTTAGACTCTGGCACCTGGTAAGGCCCAATGCAGGTGTTCTGTTTCAGGCGCTGTGCGGGGCCCTGCTCTTTTCGGTGCTCGGGTTGTCAACCGCGATATTCGTGGGCAGGCTTGTTGATAACGTGATACCCTCGGGCAATGCCAACCTCCTAAACCTCCTGGGCATTGCCATGGCCGCCATCATCATGCTCCGCGTGCTGCTGAGCATATTCCAGTGGCTCTTTGTGCTCAAGACCGGCCAGAAGATAGATGCCGGACTTATCATGGGATATTACCGTCACCTGATGAAGCTGCCCCAGTCCTTTTTCGACAACATGCGCACCGGCGAGATCATATCGCGCATAGGCGACGCCGTCAAGATACGAGCCTTCATCAACGATGTGTCAATAAACCTGATAGTCAGCATTCTGATACTGATCGTCTCCTTCGCCCTGATGTTCACCTATTACTGGAAGATGGCCCTTGTGATACTGGTTGTTGTTCCCGCCTACGCCATCATCTACCTTGTTTACGACCGTCTCAACAGGAAGGTGCAGCGCAGGGTTATGGAACGTGCCGCCGACCTGGAGGCACAACTCGTCGAATCGCTAAGCTCTGCGGGCACCATAAAACGGTTTGCCCTCGAGGAGATTGCCACGCTGAAGACCGAAACCCGGTTTGTCGACCTTCTCGGCACAGCCTACCGGTCGGGACTCAATAACATCTTCTCCGGCGGCGCCACCAGCTTCGTTACGCAGTTACTAACCCTTATCGTGCTGTGGGCTGGCGCCGGGTACGTCCTTGGCAACTCCATAACCCCCGGCGAACTTCTTTCATTCTATGCCGTTACCGGGTACTTCACCGCTCCTGTGGCCGATATCATAGGGTTCAACCGAAACCTGCAGGACGCCTTTATCGCTGCAGACAGGCTCTTTGAAATATTTGACCTTGAATCGGAGCAATGTGAAGGACTTATTACGCTTAACGCGGAAATGACCGGCGACATAGTGTTCAACGACGTTGCCTTCAGGTACGGTACCCGGGTTGATGTATTCGACAACCTGAACCTGCGGATACCCAAAGGTAAGGTCACAGCCATAGCAGGAGAGAGCGGATCGGGGAAAACAACTTTGGCATCTCTGCTGCAGAATATCTACCCTCTGCTTTCAGGCCGGATACTCATTGGCGACCATGACATACGCAGGTTCAGCAGCAATTCCCTCAGAAGGGTCATATCTGTCGTACCACAGAGGATCGACATTTTTTCGGGCAGTGTAACCGAGAACATTGCACTTGACGATTTCGATCCGGATATGGAGAAGATCCTTCATATATGCAGAAAGCTGGGAATGAATGATTTTGTAGAGGAGCTGCCAGCCGGATATAACACGCTCCTGGGAGAGAACGGCTCAAATCTTTCAGGAGGCCAGAAACAGCGTATCGCGATAGCGAGGGCGCTTTACAGGGATCCTGCTGTGCTTATACTGGATGAGGCCACCTCATCGCTCGATTCGCTGGCAGAAGAGTATGTGCGGAGCGCCATAGAGCATCTTCGCAGCCAGGGCAGGACGGTGATAGTAATAGCACACAGGCTTTCAACCCTTAGCATAGCCGAACATGTTATAATGCTGGAGAGGGGCCGGCTTGTGCAGGAAGGCAGCTTCCATGAACTGATATCTGCCGACGGTCCGTTTCGCCGGATGTGGGAGAAGCAGGTTCCCGCTTTCGGACTTTGGGAGGAAAACAATTATTAAACCATCAATGATGAAGGTTTTGCAATATATTGAAAGGATTGAGATGATACACAAGCTGGTTGAGCAGGAGTGCACCGGCACACCCGGGGAGTTTGCCCGGCGTCTGGGTATCAGCCGCACCCGCCTCTACGAGGTAATGGATGACCTTAAGATGGAGGGAGCCCCCATAGCCTACTCCCGGTCCTGCAGGACTTTTTACTATGAAGAGCCGTTCCATATT
>REEN01000011.1 GCA_007695015.1 Marinilabiliales bacterium | reverse complement strand
AATACCTTCCTCCTTTTCATGCCTACTGCAAGCAGGACTCCCAGCTCTCTTACCCTTTCAAGGATCGACATCAGTATCGTGTTAAGCAATCCGAAAGAGACGGCCATAATAATGATTATCAATATCCAGATCAGGGCCTCACCGAGAACCTCAAGCGAATAATAAAGTGCCGGTTGCAGGTCCGCCCAGTGACGCACCTTCGTGTCAGGGTACAGTCCGCTTAATATTTCTGCAACCTCGCGATAGTCATCAGGATTTTCTAAAACTACGGCTATCTCAGTTACAATATCATCCTCTCCGATTATCCTGTTCAGATCTGAGGCATTGATAAAGACCGTCCTCTCTTCAAAACTTTTGGAAGTGAGTTTATAGATGCCCTCTACCCGGAATGATGAACTCACAATTTCACCTTCAATATCCTGGAAGGTGAGCACAAGGCGTGAACCCACGCCTGAATTCAGATTATTTGCAAGTGCCTGACCTATCACTATCGAAGGGAGTCTGCCGTTATCGTTTAAATATGTCCCTTCTGTCAGCAGCTCATCCAGTCCGGTAGTCCGCGCTTCAATTTCAGGGTCAATGCCTTTTATCCTTACACCGGCGTTCATGTTGGCCGAGGCGATCATGCCGTCAACCACCGTGCGGGGTGATGCCACCGTGATGTCATCTCTTTGCGATATTTCTGATGCAATTTCGATTCCCCCGGCAATATGGTACTGAGCTTCAGGGTTAGCAATAAAATCTGGATGATGTAATTGTATGTGGGAAACCTGGTTGTCAATGGTGTCTTCGAATTGCTGCTGTTCCAGCGCCAACCGCATAGCGGCTGAGAAAACCCCGCCCATCAGTCCGAGAACAATAGCTGTGATTATGGTAGCGGACCGGGACCTGTTCCTCCAGATGTTCCTCCATGATATTTTTATCAGTGTCTTCATGGTATGTATATTAAATTTTTATTATTCTATTTTCTTGCAGCGCTGATCATATCCAGTCTGAAAACCTTCTTTACAGGATAGAGGCTTACAACGAGGGCAATGAAGAATATCGTGATACCCTGGTAGATAAATATGTCCGGTGCCACCGAGAAGGGCAGCACAGGCTCAAAGCCCATATCCAGCATGACCTCGGCAAGTTCATCCTTAAGCGGTATCGGGTTCCTGTTCAGCCAGTACATTATAGGGTAGCCGACTGCCACACCGCATAATACCCCCAGCAGGCTCATGAATACTGTTTCCAGCAGGCATATTGCCGACAACTGCGTACGTTTCAGTCCGATCGACAGCAATATCCCGAACTCCCTCAGACGCTCATACATCATGGTCATGATGGTTCCGAAGATGCCAAAGCCGGCCACAATGTACAGGATCCATGCAAACACCTTTACCTGTGCATCACGGGCCTCGAGTGCTGCAACAGCATCAGGAAGAAGCTCCTCCCATGTTTTTACAGCATACCACTCATCATCCAGTTCTGCTCTGAGATTCTCAGCCAGCTCATCAACAACACCTTCGTCCTCCACCATCAGGATCAGGCTGCTCAATCTTTCAGGCGCAGCGAAAAACATTTGCGCCTCCTTAAGTGGAAGATATACCATGGTATTATTCTGCTCGGGCAGGTTGAATTCGACAATTCCGCCTACACTGTATATCCCGGCAGCGGTCATGCCCTGGAACCCCTGACCCATAAGCACTATTGAATCGCCTACCGACAGGTCAAGAAGATCGGCTACGCCTTTTGCAATAACCGCATATTGATCCTCATCGGTGAACATCTCACCCTCGATCAACTTCGAGGAGAGATCATTCATCCTGTCCTCCTTTTCGGGGACGATGCCCATTACATATACACCCCGTGTACCAATTTCCTTTGCACCCAGGCAGAATCCCTGAATTCTGGGAACTGTATAGCTGATGACCCCGGAATATTCTGCAAGTGCACTCTTTACCTCCTCGCCGTATTCGAGTGCATGGTCCATTGATGGCTCATCATGGTAAAGTGCATCCTGCACCTGCAGGTGGCCGGTCGAATTGTGGATAATCGAATCTATCATCACCTCCCTTGTCCCTTCAATGAGCGACATCAGGGCTATTGCCAGGACCACGGCAAACAGGACAGAGCTTACAGTTATAAAGGTCCTCCGTTTCTTCCGCCAGAGGTTTCTCCAGGCCAGAATTAGTAATAGCTTCATTTTTATTGATTTATTGGTTAAAAATTTCTTTTTTTTCAGGATACTATCTGATTGAAGTCAGGTTCTGGATCGAGAAGAAGCCTTCTGACACATCAATATCAAAATCAGCTTCATGGTATGTCAGTATGGTCCTGTGCCCGCGCTTGTCCTCCGGTATCATCTCCATAACCGCCGGCATAGGCCTGCCGCCAATGGTTTTTATATCCCTGAAGTGAATTGTGCTTACCAGATCACCGTATTCATCGTAGTTCTCAACCTTCACGGGAAGGTAATACTTTTTGCTTACCCAGTATCTGACCTTTTCATACACAACCGGTGTTTCGGGGTGGGGCACCATCTCAATTCTGTAGCACTCCAGGCCGTCGATGGTCTCGCTTCCTGCCATTTCATGATCATAGTCCTCGATAACCGAAACACCCCTTACAAGGTCGTCATTGGAGAAGTCCGATCCCATCCACGACTGCGACATCATCGAGGGAGGCATCCTGACCGTACGGTCGATATTGGGTACATAGTTCCATATCTCATTTCCGCGCTTGAGGAATGCCGTTCCCTGGTCCCTTGCAGGTGCGGTTACATAGATAAGGGCAAAGTCGTCTCCCAGGCTCCATGACCTCATTGAGATCTCCCTGGTATAGCGGGGCCTCACCGTCTCCATAGTCATTTCGGCGTAGGAGGCGTCACCCCTCATGTTATACTCCATCCGGCGAAGTATTTCCTTTGCATCCTGTCCGCTAACGGCCAGTGATGCAACTGCCAGAAAAACTGCTGTCAGAATTGTTCCTTTGGTTTTCATAAGATTAAGTTTAGTGTTATTTATTATATATCTGTCAGTTTAATTTCTAACATAAAAATACCATCAGGACAATGGTTTAGCAACAAAATGTCGATGAATGACGGGAAATTTATGTTGAATGGCTTCGGGTTATTTATGGGTCATTTACCTCCAATCCGGCACAAAAAAAACACCCTGTCGGGTGTCTGTTAGTTAATGCGACATGGTGGTATTGAAGGCTTTTCCTAACGGGGCTGATCCGCACGGGACTCAAGGCTGACCGGTCCGGCATGTTATTCCTGCCCCTCCAGCCACTTCTTGAAGGGCGTTACCTTATCTATGCTTACAAGTGCATCTTCATCGGTTCCGGGCTCAAGGTCAAGCTTGAGTCTGCTTGTTGAAAGGATATGGACCTCTTTTATCGAATCG
The DNA here is from genome assembly GCA_007695015.1 of Marinilabiliales bacterium. NCBI lineage: Bacteria > Pseudomonadati > Bacteroidota > Bacteroidia > Marinilabiliales > Marinilabiliales bacterium. The sequence goes on along the minus strand of REEN01000011.1, from coordinate 2,185 downwards.
AGCGATACGAGCATCCGCCTGTTAATTCTGAAGAACCTGGCAGGGTCAACCTCTTTCGTCAGTGCATCAAGGCTCTGGTCGAGGTAATAGTTTTTGTTATCCTTCAGGCATGCTGTCGTGAAACCGCCTTCGCTTCTGAAATAGCTGACATCTGATACGGCAAATGTCTTTATTTTCTGACCCACCTTGACAGAAAACCGTTCGCGGTATCCCTCATCCTTTTTTACAATAAGCTCGTAAAGCTTATGGATGTCGGTTGATTGTTGGCCGCCTGATGTCATCTCACGGTATTTTTTCAGGGCCAAGTTAAGCTCTTCTTGCACTATCGGTTTGAGAAGGTAGTCAATGCTCTTCAGTTTGAAGGCCTTGATTGCATATTCATCAAATGCTGTGGTGAATATAATTGAGCTTGATATATCGACTTTTTCAAATATGGCAAAGCTTAGGTCGTCCTCAAGGTGTATGTCAAGAAAAATCAGGTCGGGATGAGCATTCTCCCTGAACCACTCAACCGACTCCTCGACCGACTCAAGCTGGGCAATTATCTCTATATCCTTGTCGTATGAAAGGATCATCTTCTTCAGCCGCTCAGATGCAAGGGTTTCATCTTCAATTATCACTACTCTCATCACGTTGTTTTTATATTAATACTCATCTTTGATATAATCATGATCCAGCAGGGGTATCCTGGCAATGAACTCTTTCCTGCCCATTTCGAAGACAGGTTGTGCATCAGACAGCAGCGAATACCTTTTGCTTATGTTTATAAGCCCCACCCCGGTCGATGTCATTTGCGTCTTCCGGTTCTGCAGGTTGTTGACTACTGCCAGGTACCCTGTTCCTTGTGCCGATATCTCAATATTCAGGGGACTTTTCCTCGAAAAGGTGTTGTGCTTTATGGCATTTTCAATAAGCAATTGCAGGGCCATCGGAACCACCTGCTTGTCAGTTTCAGCATCTGCAACATCGGTTTTTACCTGCACTTTCCCGGCAAACCTGATATTGAGCAGAAACAGGTATGCCTTTATAAAATCAAGTTCAGTACCAAGGGTCACCAGGTCCTTTTCTTTATTCTCCAGCACGTAGCGGTAAACTTTCGACAGCTTTTCAGTGAACATCTCGGCCAGGTCAGGATCGACCTTGATCAGCGATGTAAGCACATTGAGGCTGTTAAAGAGGAAATGCGGATTGACCTGCTGTTTAAGTACCTCAAACTGCGATTGCAGGTTCTCTTTCTGCAGCTTGAGCAACTGGGTGTTTGCTTTGGTCAGCTTTGCCGTTCTCTCCTCAACTGTCTTTTCCAGTTGGCGGTTAAGCCGTTCCAGCTCCTGCTTGGCATACAGAAGGGCCTGTTCTGAATTCTTTTTTTCGGTAATTTCCATGGTAATGCCATCAAGGTAGAGTGTGTTGCCGGCCTTGTCAAACACCGGCCGGCCGTTTTCCTGCACCCAGATGACCGGTCCGTTTTTATGGATTAACCTGAATTCCAGAGAGTATGGCTTGTTGTTAATTACGCTTTCGCGGATTTGCTCCCTGACCGTTTCAAGGTCCTCATGATAAATGATATCGGTAAACCTTACGTTTTTGTTGTCAATGAAGTCCTCTGCACTGTAGCCGGTTATGTCAAATATCTTCTCGCTGTAGTATTTTGTCGTGAAATGCTCATCGTATAATGACCTGGAAACTGCCCCGGTCAGGTTGGATGTGAGGTTTTTGACAAGTGTACGGGTCTCCCGCAGCTTCTCCTCAGCCTTTTTCTTATCGCTGATATCAGTTACTATCCCGTCAATGAACAGCGCCTTCCCCTCTTTATCATACACACCCCTGCCGGCTTCATGAACCCAGACAATCTCGCCGCTTTTTTTAACCAGCCTGTAGTCGAGGTCAAATTTCTTTCTTCCGGCTATTGCTTCAGAAATAACTGCCCTGGCAGATCCCAGGTCACCGGGATGGATGACCGAAGCGAACGACCTTCCTTGTCCGGTAAAATCTTCAGGTCTGTAACCGGTGATATCTTCCACCTGGTCGGTAATGAACAGCATTTTCCACTCCTCGTCGGGAAGACATCTGTAGGTAAATCCTATAAGGTTGGATATTATGCTTTTAATCTGCTCCTTGTTTGCCTTCAGCTGTGCCGTAATGGCATCCCTGGCCTCAATCTCCTCTTCCAGCTTTGCATTAAGGG
>REEN01000010.1 GCA_007695015.1 Marinilabiliales bacterium | reverse complement strand
GACAAGGCAGGCAATGAATTCAGGGTAATCGATTATGCTACCGGCGAAACGGTTTATACCGGCACCATAGCCAAAAGAATGAGTAAAAGCACCAGGGAGACCGCCAGCGCTGATTTCCCCTCCGGAAATTACACCAACGCCGATGTTTGGGAGTGTGATTTCAGCGGGCTCACGGCCCCGGGCGAGTATGTGGTGGCGGTTGACGGGATAGGATGCTCCTTCCCTTTTGAAATTGGCAACGATATCACCCGCGAAGCGTATTACTATGCCATGAAAGGGCTGTTCTGGCAGAGACAGGGCATCGTTGTTGAGGTCGAGCCCGACTCAATAAGGCCAAGGGGGCATCATCCCGACGACATTGTCTGGAGATTTGACCCCGAATGGCACGGACAGGGATACGATGTCTCGGAATTCAATACTGAATCCCCGCAGGTACACGGGGTATGGGGGCACTATTATGATGCGGGGGACTGGGACGGGTATACCCATCACAACAGGGTGCCGGCCCACCTTCTCCTCCTCTACGACCTGGCTCCGGAAGGCTTTCATGACGGTGATGTTGGCAACCGCTACAAGCTGCATGAAGAGGGTGAATGGATTGAAGAGGGGAAAAGCGGCAGGCCTGATCTCCTTGATGAGGCAGTGTGGCTGCTCGATTATAACCGCCGGGCCAGGCATGTTCTCAAGGAATACGGGGGTACGGGCGGTGTGCCCGGTTACGTGGGAAGGGATGCTATTCCTTCCGGTAATGCCATCACTTCATGGATGGATACCCGTGAGTGGTACATATCGGGCAACAACCCTGAAGCGACATTCCTGTACGCTGGCAATGCCGCATATTATGCCATTAACCTGAACCGGCTGCATAAGCTTAAAGGAGGCACCGGTAATCACCCCGAATATGAAGAGTGGATGACCGAGGCCCTTGAATCATACGACTGGGCCAATGCCAATGGCAGCGGGTCTGACGGTGAGCGTCGCGCACAGGGTTATGCCGCAGCGGTACTGTACAGGGCCACGGCTGATCCTGAATACCAGGATGTATTCAGGGATTACTGGACATGGGAGCCCGATAAAACACAGGGAGAATGGGCGGGTGTCAATCTATGGGCAATTGCAGCCATGCAGCATGCAATATTGCCTGATGATCATCCCAATCTGGATAGTGAACTGCAGAATAGCTGCAGGAATAATATACAAACACGTGCTGATTCAAAGGCAGGTGACATTTTCTCCAACGGCTTCAGGAACGGGATGGAGTATTACCAGTTTTTGCAGCTTGGAGGTTTCAACACGCCCCGGCTGACAGTGCTCGCCGCCGCGCACCGGCTGACCGGTGAAGCACGGTACCTTGAGGCCATGCAGCATGCGGTCAGTTACGTGCTTGGAGGCAACCAGCTCAATATGACCTACCTGTCCGGGCTGGGTGAAAGATCAGACCAGTGGATATTCCAGCCCAACGCATACCTGGTAAGCAACAAGAACAACATGGTATACACACCCGAAAATTATATAGGGCAAACAAGTTATTTCGGGGCTACCGGACTTGCAAGTGATTACTGGTTCACACAATCCAAATACGCTGAATACTTTTCGCGCCAGGCCGCCTACCCTACTGCTGCCGACCCTCCCAGTGCCTGGCCCGGAGCGGAGCAGAAGTTCCAGAACCGTTACAGCATCCAGGGGGGCGAGTTCACGGTTCATCAGCAGATGAACCACATGATCTTTGCCATGGGATACATCAATGCGATGGCAAATACATCAGATGCACCATACACCTTGTCACCCAGGCCTGAAGTGTCGCTGAACCTGGAAAACGGACATGAATTTGAGCCGGGTTCACTGCTCACGGCAAATGCTTCTGAAAATACCCGCAGGGTTAAATACTATTATGACTGGCGGTATATTGGTGAAAGCTCTGACAGTGACAACGATTTCAAGCTGGCCTGGAACCCGTTGCTTGATGACGGCACAAGCGTTTTGGTCACCGCCGTTGCCTACAGTGACAGGGGAAGAAGATCTCTGCCATCGAAAGAAGGTGAAAAGAGAATAATAATCACCTTCGACAAATCGGTAACCGGTGTCAGCCTCAGTGATACAGCGCTGATTATGACCGCAGACGAGACCGTCACCCTTGTAGCGACAGTGCACCCTTCCTATGCTGAAAATACCATGGTTACCTGGGATAGCGACAATGATGAAGTCGCTACAGTCGATCAGGAGGGCCTGGTTACTGCTGTCGCACAAGGAACAACGGTTATCAGGGTAGTTACAGATGAAGGGGGTTTTACGGCCGAATGCGAGGTTACGGTATCTCCCGCCACAATGTCTGACATGATACACCGTTCCGACTTCAGAGTATACCCGAATCCCCTCAGAAACGGAAATCTGACAATTATTCCCGGGAAAGATCATACCGGGAAGCTCGAAATAAGTGTTATAAATACAACCGGCACCCTGCTAAAAAAAATTTCTGCGTACAGCAAGGGCGGCGAAATCATAATATACCCGGGTCTTCCTCCCGGCATCTATATCATTTGTGTTGAGACACAAGAAGCACCCTTATACAAAAAGCTGCAGGTATTGTAGCAAAAGGCACATAATAAACTATAATAATTTCTAACCTTAAACCTTTAAAAATGAAGAGATCAATTATCACAATGATTAATGAATTCGGCGGTTCGGGCGCATACCTGACCGCAGTAATTATGGTATTCGGAGCTGTATTGCTCTCCTGTGCTGAAGCTCCTGAAAAAGCCGAAGAGCCTGCTTTCAGGCACCATGTCATTTTTGACACCGATGCAGACAATGAGGTCGACGACCAGCACGCACTGGCCTACCTGCTTTTCAGCGGAGATGTTTTTGCCGTTGAGGGAGTTACTGTAAACGCAACAAGCAGCCCCGATGACGCTGTTACCTTCTCGCCCGTAAGCGACCACTATGACGAGGCGAAACGGGTAATGCAGCTGTGCGGCGTGTGGAACAGCATTCCACTTTATACAGGTGCACAGGGCTCTTTCGAGGAAATTAAAGACCATATCAATGAGCCGGAATTTGACGGACACGAGGCGGTCAACTTCATAATTGAAGAGGCGTTGAAGGAACGGGGCCAGGAACTGATACTTCTGCCCGTGGGCAAACTGACCAACATTGCGCTGGCGCTACTCAAGGAACCTGCAATTGCTGAAAATGTAAGGATAGTATGGCTCGGCTCAAACTATCCCCGGCCCGGAGAGCATAACCAGGACTGGTGCATAGGCTCGATGAACTATATCCTTGACCAGGATGTTCCGTTCGATATGGTAACCGTGCGGTATGGTGACCCGTCGGGGACCGATGCAGTGAAGGTTACCCAGGCACAGATACTTCACAGGATGCCCGGTAAGGGTCCGCGCCTGTCCGAACCTGTAACCGGTCGCCACGGCGGCGAGTTCTATACCTGGGGCGACTATTCGGCAAACCTTTTCGAGCATTACGGTATGTGGGGCAGTCCCCCCAGCAGGCCGCTGTTCGACCAGGCTGCAGTTGCTATAGTGAAGAACCCTGACTGGGCCGAAAGTTACGAGCACCCCGCCCCTATCTATATTGACGGGCAATGGGTAGAACGGCCTGATAATCCGCGCACGATAACCATCTGGGAATGGTTTGATATTTACGGAATAATCAACGACTTTTTCGTAGTGATGGACAACCCGGTCATTGCCGAAAGGCCCTGACAGGAGAGCTAAAGATTCTTTCGGCTTCTGGTTACCAGATCCATGTGGTTAACGGCATGTGGCCATATGATGCAAGCAACACCACAATGTAGATCCATGCCACATAACCGGCATAGAGAGGCACCCTTTTCCATGTCTTTACATGGGTAACTCCCCTGCGCAGGCTGAGGAGCCCCATTACGAGGCATATTGCGAACAATGCAGAGAAAATCGCCACGGCAACTGACCGGGTATTTGGAGAAGCCAGCAGATAGATAGATGTCATTCCGCTGAAAACAAACACCATGAGGACCAGGCAGAGGACTCCCAGGGCAGGCCAGACCATTGGCGCGGAATTGATATCACGCTTCCTGAAACGCACTACCAGGTAGTTAACGAAATAGATCAGGGCAGTCAGGAAGAATAGATTAAATGATATGAGCAGGGCCCAGGTCTTCCCTAAGGCCCTGAAGGCATTGGTTTGCTCATAATACCCGCCGGACTGCCCGAAGCTGGAAGAGATAACCGGCCTGCCTCCATGCAAGCCTATCCAGTGGGTTGGCAGGGGACTGTCTTCAGTGCGGTAATACCCGCCACCCAGGGAGATCAGGTTTGTAGTCTGGCCCGAAAACCCGCCCATCCTCAGGGTGTCATTAACAACTTGAAGTTTTACCGGGTCAAACAGGTCATGCAGTATCCTGGCCAGCGCCAGCCGGTAAGATCTGATCCTGTACCATCCTTCTATTTCAGCTGGTTGGTCTGCTATATTATCTGAAACCGGAGTGATCTCATCAAGAAGTATTTCCTGGAGATATCCGGCTATTGCTGATGCCCCCTGCGGGTTCATTGAAGTGATTGTGAAATAGTATGCAGACCCTGCGACATGAAAAGATACAAAGGAGGAGAGGTATTCGTCAATGCCGCCGTCATGGCCGGCGCCGACATTGCCATTTACCACCATGGAATGGAGACCCATTCCGTATCCCAGCATCTCATTACCTGCCCCGGCTATTGACGAGGGCCTCTCCATGAGCCTGAACATCTCTTCGGGCATGAACCAGGGTCTCCCGTATTCACTGCCTGATTGCCAGGATGGATCCCCCTCCCGTTCATCAGGGACTGTTCCTCTCTCCTGCCCTGTACCGTCGGGACTGTCAACTGGCTGATCTGTAGCGCCTGAACCGGCACCTGGCTGATTTGCAACGCCCGTCCCATCACCAACCCGACCTGCTGCGCCACGCAGCAGCATGAAATGTATGAAGCGGGCCATATCCTCCGGTGTGGTGTGAAGATAACCGGCCGGATGGTCCATAATGGGAAGCGGGGCCTGCGGGTTGCCGCTGCTGTCATATGACAGGGCGAGACTGTCGCTGTTTCGCCCCAGAAAATCGCTGTTTTCCATACCCAGTGGGTGGAGAAGTATCTCCTCCAGGTATTCATTGTATGGCATGCCGCTGTACTTTTCGATGATATAACCCAGAAGAGTGTACCCGGGATTTGCATATGCGCTCCTGGTGCCTGGCCACCACCGGCTCACCCAGTAACGGGGTTGCCTCATCACTGCATCTTCCATTGCAGGCAAAGGGGTGCCTTCGGGTATCATAAAGTCCCTCAGATACAGATCTCTGAAGCCGGCAGTGTGCTCAAGCAGGTGCCTGAGCAGTACCGGGTGGCTCTCCTCCCAGCGGTTTCTGACGGGTAGCTCAGGCACAATGACAGAGAGCGGATCGTCGAGGTCAAGTTTGCCTTCATGAACAAGGTGCATGATCCCCAGTGCCACGAATGTCTTGGTAACAGAACCTATCCGGTAAACCGTACCGGGTGTGGCGGCAATGCCC
>REEN01000009.1 GCA_007695015.1 Marinilabiliales bacterium | reverse complement strand
CACTCCCTGATCCCGAGGGTGCCCCCGGTGTTGTAAATACTGAGTTTACAGCGCAAACCAGCGCCAAGAGTTCTGAATTTACAGGAGAGATGTACTGGGGCACCGGTGATCATGATTTTTATGCTTATTACCCTTACGCGCAAGGGAGTGAAACAAGCGATGCAGTGCCTGTTTCCCTTGCCTCTGAGCAGACCCAGTCCGGGGGAGACAACAGCGACCATATCGGTGATCTGGACTTCATGGTAGCCACTCCCGTTGAGGGTATTGATCCCGGTGATGAAGGGGATGAGACAAGCGGTATCAATTTCCGTTACAACCATGTTTTTACCCTTTTGGAGTTCAGGATCATTAACGGCCATTATATCTACCAGGTAAGGTTGTCGGGCGATATAATGCTTTCATCCCCTGAACCCGGTACGATAGATCTGACCCAAGCCACCCCTTCAGTTGGTGCGGCTTACGATATAGACTGGCCGGCTGAGGGCACCTCGAACGAGGTGATTCTTACATTGACCAATCCTGTGAACACGACCAGTGATTATGAAACCACGCCGTCTATCTATGCGATGGTTTTGCCAAGAACCGGTGAAGGCGATATCATCATTGCTATCAGCACCGTTACAGGATCCAGATTTGTTGTAAAAGAAACACCTGGCGGAGGTTTTGATCGCGGCAAGAAATATGTCGTTGAGCTGAATGCAACAGAAGATTTTACCGAAGGTGTTTCTGATATTGACGGAAATGAATATGAAACTGTTATCTGTTATAATTACAACCGGGAATGGATGGCAGAGAATCTGAGAACCACCAAATACAAAGATGGCACTTCTATTCCGACGGATCTAACTGATGCAGAATGGGAGAATACCACCGAAGGCGCCTACTCCGTTTACCCCCATACCGAAATTGACGACTTTAGTTCCGAAGCCGAAGTATTGGCCGCCTATGGTGCGTTGTATAACTGGTATGCCGTGGATGACAGCCGTGGTCTTTGTCCCACGGGCTGGCGGGTATCCAGTGATGGGGATTGGACAGATTTACTCAACTCTCTTGGCGCACATGGTACCAATGCTGGAAACGCATTAAAATCCTGCCGGCAGGTTAACTCACCCTTCGGGGGCGATTGTGCCACGGATGAACACCCCCGATGGGATTCTGATACTAGGAACTATGGTTGGGATCACTACGAATTTTCGGCTCTTCCGGGTGGCTGCCGTAGCGACATTGGTTCTTTCAGCCTCATTGGCCGCGGTGGTCGCTGGTGGACCTCTACTGAGGCCTCCTCCAGTGCCTGGCAAATGTCCATGGCTAGCGCCCATGGCAATGTGACCCGTATCTCATTCGGTACTAAGGCTCCGGGTTTATCCGTCCGTTGCGTCCGGGATATTTTTTAACCCTATGAAATAAGGCGAAGCCTTCCGCGAAGCGGATTTCACAGACATAATTTGAAGCTCTCGAAACTTAATCTTGCTGCCCCACGAGGCAGCAAGATTTTTTTAATCAATACCGCCTTCCTGCCGGGATGAGGACAAATATACCTGTGAAGTCCTGCCTCACTTTCACATCGAATTTGAAAAGCTACGGTGCCTTTCAAATCTTTCCCCGAAAGGGATATCAATCAGTCCGCTTTATCCGGCATTGCTGCTAACATAACCGGGTTTGACCCAATAGTCTTTACGCTTTCGCGGATATCAACGAAACCAGGTCAGGTGCCGGTTTTCTGTCACATGTCATAATGGAAAAGTGTGAGTTGAATCTACTGATCCATGATACTGATTGTATTATTTGGTTTTTAAAGTACAATAGGATAATTTGCAGTCAATTGGAGATAATAGATTATTCTCCTGTGGTTTTGCAAAACGATATTCCAGGATTATATCTTATGGATAATTAATTTTATTAATTCATTTTTTGCTCATGAAGATAAAACCAAACTATAAAGTAAGAGATGTTGCCGGCGAGAAGATGGTTGTTATGCAGGGTAAGGATGGGGTAGATCTTACGAAGGTGATTATGCTGAACAGCACCGGCGAAAGACTTTGGAGCTCGCTTCAGGGAAAGGAGTTTACAGTTGATGATGCCGCTGAAATGCTTATGGAGAGTTACGGGATTGGAAAGCAGCAGGCTGTAAAAGACGCGGAATCGTGGATAGACTCGCTGGTAAAGGTGGGGCTGATCGAGAAATAGGGTAATTATCAGACATGGAACTTATCAACTATCACAAGGCTCTTTTTTCGCTTCTCAGGTTATCATTGTGGCAGAATGAGAATGAGGAGTGCATTGTCTGTAAACTTACCAATGAGGAGTGGCAAAGCCTGTTTGATTGTGCCGCGCGCCAGGGTGTGCTGGCACTGGCATTTGATACGCTCCCGGAAAGAGAAGCAATGCCCGGGCTGACAAAGGAATTGTTTATTCGCTGGGGATTGAGCGCTAAGAGGATTGAAGACAGGAACAGAAGGCAGGTTGAGGCACTTAAAGAGCTGATTGCTGTTTTCAGGAAGGAGGGGATAGAGCTGTTGCTGCTTAAAGGTTTGGGATTGTCAGAGAGTTATCCGCGGCCTGCTCACCGGGAGTGCGGCGACATGGATATCTACCTTTTTGGAGATTATGAAAAGGGAAACCGGTTAATAGAGGATCTGGGAATTGAGGTTAAAAGAAAGAGTCCTAAACACTCCGCCTTTTTTTTCAAAGGTATCCCGGTAGATAACCACCTGAGCTTTTTGAGTGTCTCCCGCAGTAAAACAGATAAGAACCTCGAAGCGCACCTCAGCAGGATACTTAGCACGCAAGGATACGATACGATAACGATAGGCGGTTTTGAAGTCCGTGTTCCCACCCCGGACTTCACAGCAATTTTCCTGGCACGTCATGACATTGTTCATTTTTTGATTTCAGGAGTGGTATTAAGGCATATCTGCGATCTAGCTCTTTTTTTCTCAAACAATGCAAAGAATATCAACTTTGAGTCATTTTTGAAAATTTTAGAGGAAGAACATCAATTACCTCTTTTTTCCTCATTTATAGAGATAGCCAGGCGCCATTTGGGCATGCGGGATACCATCATACCGTTTACAGAACAGGATGTTAAAACAACAGAGAGAGTTTTGAAAGACACTCTTTATAACAGTTACATGGATATTGGCAGAGAAGGGTTATCAAAGATGCAGGTTTTTAAACGGAAAGCCATAGGTGCCAGGCACCTTGTTAACTCAAAATGGAAATACGATTTGGTGGGGAAAGATGAATTTTATGGCAGACTGATGATCTCATTCAAGGCGCTTTCCCAGTTATTTGGAACAGATTAAAAACTTGCGTACCTGGGGTGCTGTTATGTCCCGGCCTGGCTATGCCCGAAAAGTTCGCACGGGGTTACTAAATTTTGATATAAATAATGTCGCTGGAAGCTCTGAAAAATGCTCCTGTCAGCAAACCAAGTAAGATTTTTTTGCTTTTTTCTGCAGCTTTAACAGCGTTGCTTGAAATGGCCGGGCTGGCAATTATTGTTCCCTTGCTGCTCTTGCTGCTGGAAGACGAGGGAATAACCGGAAACAAATACCTCCAGGCCATTTACGAAACAACCGGTATAGAAAATTATGGTTTTTTTCTTCTCATTGTAATTGCAATAGTTCTTCTTTTATTAATTCTTAAGAACATCACCCTGCACAAAATAAATAACTATAAAAACAAGATATTACTCAGGATCTATTCACATTACACCCACAATCTTTTTTTCAGATATTACTGCCGCGGTCTCCCGTTTATAAAAAACAGCAGTCCCACCTCACTTTCGCACGATGTAAACGCTGTTTGCTTTCAGTATGTTTTCGGGTACATAAATCCCGCGCTTATCATGGCAGGCGACCTGCTGCTCTCTGCCCTGATAATTATATCGATCGCCTATATCAATATTTATATAGCAGTAATTCAATTGGTTATATTTGCTCCCCTGATCATTGTAAGTCATTTGAAAATTGGAATGCAGATGCAAAAGGCAGGTAAAGCTGACAACGAGGCAAAGAGGAGCCAGTGGCGGGTAACTACCGAAATCTTCAGAGGTTATGCTGACATCGTTGTAAATAATTATTTTCAACGGCTAAGTAACGCTTTCACGCAGGGGACAAAAGTCATATCAATGTGCAAAATGCAAGTTGAAAGGCTTAAAAGCATGGTGTCAAAATCTATAGAGATAAACGTGATATTATTGATTACAGGAGTTGTTGCAGGATATTATTTTTTTGCAGGTGAAGATTCAGGTTTGCGATCTCTCGTTGGAATTTTCGCCTTAGCGACCCTGAGGCTTCTCCCGGCAGTCCGTTCCATTATAGTCCAACGCGGAAACCTCCGCAACAACCTGTACACTGCTGATATTATAAACAAACAGGCAGGATCAGGCGGCACGTCAATCACCGACACCGGAACAGAATTGAGATTTAACCATTCAATTGAGCTGAAAAATATCAGTTTTGACTTTGGTCCCGGTCTGCCCATTTTCAAAAACCTCTCCCTTAGAATTAACCGTGGTGAGCGCGTAGGTATACGGGGGTCATCCGGAAGCGGGAAAAGCACCTTGTTTTACCTCATGATGGGGCTGTATATGCCACATGAGGGGAGCGTGCTGATTGACGGCACTGAGCTCACTCCTGGAAACAGGGACGGATGGCATAAGCTGCTTGGATACGTGTCGCAGGATGTGTTTATTATGGATGGCACACTTGAGCAGAACATATCTCCTCTTGAGGTACCGGAACCGGAACTGCTTAAAAAGTCTCTTGATGTTGCAGCCCTCAAAGATTTGACAGACAGGCTTCCTGAAGGGGTTAAAACCATGATAGGAGATAGCGGATCAAGAATTTCCGGTGGAGAGAAACAGAGGATAGGAATTGCCCGCGCCTATTACAAGGGGGCAGAAGTTTTGCTGATGGATGAACCAACATCCTCACTTGATGCAGGGACAGAAGAGGAGATTATAGAGACTCTGGAGAAACGGCTCTTCGATGAAAACATGACGATAATACTAATTTCTCACAGCGAAAGCTTCCTTTCAAAGTGTGACAGGATTATTGATTTTGAGAAACTCGAAGGTGTCGTTGCATGGTAAAGCAGGGGTTTTGAGATAAGCCTGGTGAAGCTGCTCCTTTATTTCCGGGGGTATAAGATGGTTCTTTTCAAGCAGGGGGATCTTCTTGCTCACGAGAGGGGCCATGCCGTTATTAATGGCAAGAATGGCAAGGTAGTTCCAGTCCGATATCTTTGAAATCA
>REEN01000008.1 GCA_007695015.1 Marinilabiliales bacterium | reverse complement strand
CTGCCCGGGGCAATGTCAACACAGCAATCCTCCTGCGGCAGATGTAAATCTTAACCCTGCCTAAAATATATTGATGTCCATACTCATGGAAAAGAGGGGCGAGGTCTTTTCCCTTTCGGGGATATGGGCAAAACCGATGCTCATATTGAAGGGGAACACCAACCTGAACAGGTGAAAACCGGCCGTTATATCGGCTCCATATGAGAAGAGCCTTTCGTCCTGCCATTCAACCCTGCGTGCTGTTGCATTGTAAACCCTCAGGCTGTTCACTCCTCCTGCGGCAAATACCCCGGCATGAAGGCGTTTCAGATAAAGCACACCCGGGATGGAGAGATCAGGATACAAAAACGGGAAAGAGTACTTTCCGCTGATCAGCCGGAGGCGGTCACTTTTCTCCCGTTCATAACCAGGCGGGAAGCTGACAAGTCCGGTATAATAATATTTTACAGGTTCCTGGCCCTGACCGGCAGCATCCAGCCGGATGCTGTGATGCGGCATCAGTCCGGGAAACCAGAGAGTAACCTCCACAGCATTTATCGATCCCAGGTTCTCCGATTCAAAAGGTGAACCGATCCGTCGCCACCGGAAAACCTGTCCCCACGGCGGTGCAATGTCGCGGTAGCTTCTTCTCCGGTAACGGTAGGCCAGCAACCTTGTCTCAATTGTTGTCATACCCCTTTTGTAAAGGTCGTCATCTTCATAATGATAGAGGTCATTACGGTAACTGATACGCATCAACGGCTCCAGTCCCCCGACATAACGCCCGGATGAGAGGTTCAGGGGCAGATATGCGGTTCCTTTGAGGTTCAGCCTGCCGTATGAGATGCCGTTTTGCGGTCCCACGGTATCCCTCCCGGTGTATACAAGCGGCTCATCACCGTAATCAAAACCTGCTTCCATTACAGGATACCACCCCTTGTAGACCAGGTTTCCGTGGGTAACATGCCGCCCCTCCCTGTATGAATAGCCAATGAAGGTGTTGGCGGTATTAAGCAGGTTTTGCGACAGTAATGTGACACCGGGATAGACGGTCTGCCCTTCGATATTCAGGTCGCTGTAATCAAAATAAAATGGTGACCAGCTGTGAAACCGGAAAAGGTTGAGCCCCTTCCTGTATGGAGCGGACTGCCACAAGGTGCTGTCCTGAACGGCACCAGACATTATTCCCTTTTCATGAGAAGCCAGCATGGCAGGCAGTCCGCCGTCATCCAAATCCCGCACCTGACCGGGACCGGTTTCAACCGGATTGAAGCGAACGGTTACAAGGTCATACCCATCGGCTGTATAATCTGAATATACGATCTGGCCACTGCCGGAAGAGAGATTACCGTCAAAAGCCCCGAATCGTGAAGAGGTGAGCCGGTAAAGCCGCCGGCTATGCCGGTCGAGGGCAAACAGGTCATCTTTGCCGGCATGATCTGAACGGAAGCAGATATAGCTTCCGGCTATAAAAACAGAAGAGATATTCACAAACGTGGGTTCAAGAACAGTTTCCCACCGGCCGTTATCCCGGTCAAACATTGTTATTCCCATACCCTCGTGCGAGGTAAATGTCATAAAAACCTGCCTTCCTGCCGGATCAATTGCCGGCACCTGTATCGCAACTTCTCCGGGTGCAGGATGCCTGCCGGCCACTTCGCCGGTAACGGAATTGATAAAAACCAGGAAATGGCGGTTCTGCAGGTCGACCTCCACTGCCCCCAGGAAGAGTCCGTCAGGGGCAAAAACCGGGGAGAAGTACCTGCCTCCGTTACCTATACTCCATCTCCTGCCGGTATCTGTATCCAGCACCCTGATAACGGAATAGCTTCGCAGACCCCATCTTATATCAGGTTGAAATTCAGACCATGCCAGGCGGCTTCCCCGAAAGGTAAACGAAGGTGCTGAGAGAATCCCGGGAGAATGAAGCGGCTTCTCCGTGCCGTCCATATTGACAACGACAAATTCATTTGTTTGCGCAATGCCCGATTTAAGGGCGATAACCGACGAATCGCCGATCCACAGGGGATGCCGGTAGCTTGTAAAAAGTTCACTGTCGCGATGGTTGATGATCCGGCCCTCTTCAACCCTGCCCGGTTCATGCTCACTGCCCCACTCCTTCCTGAGCCTGGCCAGGGTCTTCTCATGCAGCCCGGAAAGATCTGTCCCGGTCTGCCTCCTGAGTGATGTTGCAAAGGGTGCGGGATGGTAAGGTCTCCGTGCCAGGTATTCAAGGGTGTTGGTCCAGATCTCAGGTCCATATTCAGCCCTCAGTTTCCCAACCATCTGGTAACCATATGTGTAATGGTCGGGTACATAATCCCTGAAAGAGCGGAAGAGGAATTTGTCATAGCTGTACTGTCCTGGTTTGCTCAACAGAAGGGCCCTCAGGGGCATGTCAAACGAAGAAGCGCGCCCCCGCCCTGCCAGGGTGAGCGCCGTCTCTGCAGCAACGGCATCGCCTTCGAGGAACCACAACGGCAACCGTCCTGCCCCGAGGCCGTGAGCCTGTTCTCCCAGCAGGAATGAGAGGGCCCTGGTGGTGCCGCGGTTAAGCCTGTCAATCTGCACCACATGCCTCTGCTCATGTACTGCAAGTTGAAGCAGCCAGTCGCTGCTCCGCGAATCCTGTGGCGGCACGGGATATAGTTCCATACGCCTGGGCGCCCATGATACCAGTCCGTTTGACCGGGCATTGTGGTTGTGCACGATCACGGGGATTTTGCGGGGACTGTGATCAAGCGAATAGCCGGTCAGATGCCGTGCTTCCTCAAGCAGTGATGCCAGCCGGTGTGCATGATCACCAAATGTTACCGGATAAATAATCCGGAAATTACCGGTGTTGATCTGTGCCCAGGGGACTGATGCAGGCGGCTGGCCGGTTTCAAAAAACTGGCCTTGCAGGCATTGCGCCGAAAGCAGCAAAATGCAAACAGTAAAAAGCCTGCAGCTCATTACGCTTCTGGCACAGGGCACAGATAAGATTCTCATGGTTACTTTCAGGTTTAAACCACATTACATAAGGCAGACCCTGCCGAAGTCGCCCCCGGGAATTTCCCTTGCGGCCACAACAGCCGCAAGAGCGTCATTACCTGTTTCATCTCAAAAGGCAGCTGGCTCCGGACAGTATGCATCTGCCGCTGCATGTGCCATTGCATCAACCTGACCTTTCAGCCGCCGGCCCTTTTGACCCTGAACCCTTCTGTCGAAAGTATCTCTACAACCCTGTCGCGAAAATCACCCTGGATAAGTATCTCTCCCTCTTTAGCCGAGCCGCCTGTACCAAGCTTGTTTTTCAACAATTTCCCAAGTTCTGCCAGGTCCTTGTCACTGCCTGTAAAACCGGTAACCAGTGTTACCAGTTTGCCCTTTCTCTGCTTTCTGTCCAGCCACACCCGCAGGTCCTGCTCATGAGGGGGGGGTGTTTCATCCGCTCCCAAATCACCGGTTTTGTAACTGAAGCCGGGGTCAGTTGAATATACTACTCCTTTTCGCTTTTTCCAGTTGCTTTTTGACATAGTTCTTCCGTTTGAGTTTCAGTGGCCGGAATTGCATGGCCTTGTCAGCTTTACCGGAAAGCACTTCCGGCCAAAATATCTTTGTTAACGTAAATACCTAATCTGGTGCAAATTTCTGCTTCATGTGCAAATTTAACCGAAAATATTTGGAAAAATAAAAATCTTGTCATATCATTGTGATATCATATTGATATCACTAACGGAAATTAACCTAATATCAATTATCATGGAAAAAGAAAAGAAACTTCCCCCCTACATGGGGTATCCCGGGGCCATCATTGCACTGGCCCTGTTTATCGGCCCTATTCTGCTGGCCGTGTATGTAAGCCCCTGGTGGCTGTTCCTGCTGATTGCCGATGGTTTCTGCTGGATGGGACTGCTTGTGGTCAACCCTAACCAGAGTGCCGTGCTGGTGCTTTTCGGAAAATACTCCGGAACCATTAAAAAGAATGGCTTCTACTGGATAAACCCATTCTTCGATAGGAAGATCATTTCGCTGAGGGCCAGGAACCTCAACTCAGAGCCGATCAAGGTGAACGACAAACTGGGTAACCCGGTCATGATAGGGATCGTGCTGGTGTGGCGCGTTGCAGATACATTCAAGGCTGCCTTCGAGGTTGACGATTTCATCAGGTTTGTCGACATACAGAGCGAGGCAGCCATAAGAAAGCTGGCAGGCTTTTACCCGTATGACAATTTTGATGATGCCGAGGCAGATATTTCATTGCGATCAGGTGGCGAAGAGGTAAACAACGAGCTGGAAAACGAGTTGAAGGACAGGCTAAAGATAGCAGGCATCCATGTAATGGAGGCGCGCATTGCCTACCTGGCCTATGCCTCTGAGATAGCCGGGGCAATGCTGCGCAGGCAGCAGGCGTCGGCCGTGGTGGCCGCCCGCCAGAAGATCGTCGAGGGAGCCGTAAGCATGGTTGACCTGGCGCTCGCCCGTCTCTCAGAAAAGGATATTGTCAGCCTCGATGAAGAGAAAAAAGCAACCATGGTAAGCAACCTGATGGTGGTGCTCTGCTCCGACAAGGATGTGAGTCCCGTTATAAACACCGGGTCGCTATACCAGTAAACGGCGACAGCCGCTTTCCCGGGTGGCTGTGCGCTTCATGTTTCCCAATTGTATCTGCCGGGCTGATTATCTGCATCCTGCAACGGGACAGGGAACCCACCCGGCAGATCAGTATTAAAACCAAGCAATTTTAAAATGTCCAAAAAGAAGCCATTTGTACTGAGGTTGAGCCCCGAGATGATGAACGCCCTCGAAAAGTGGGCGGCCGATGAGTTCCGCAGCGTGAACGGGCAGATTGAGTGGATAATAAACCGTGCACTGAGAGAGTCGGGCAGGCTCAAAAAGAGTGATGAAGGGCCCAGGCCGGAGCAGGGAAGCGCCGGGCGGCAACAGGCGCGATCAGGAGGGCAGCAGGCGGTACCGGGGCGGGAAGAGGGCGAGGGCCCGGACAGTGTTAAAAAGAACAATAATTAAAACATTTTGCCATGGACGCAGGATACAGTGAAAGACTGATAATGCACGCCCACTACCCGAAAAAACCGGTCTATTTCAATACAACGGCACTCAAATACGTGCATTTCTACGCCTGC
>REEN01000007.1 GCA_007695015.1 Marinilabiliales bacterium | reverse complement strand
TCGCCAAACTCCCTCAATTTGAGCCTGCCATACGGTACATTAAAAAATGTGTCCATCTGGGTCAATAGTTCAGGGGGTTGGCCTGCAAGACCGGCAGCTATGCGTACCTGCCTGTCAAAATTCACTGCCTTTGCCTTTATTTCGATGTTTTGTGCCATCAGTCTGTTGATTAAAATTCGATCGTCAATACCACACCGGCAATATCCATGAGCCAGTGTGCAATGATCAGCGGCCTCAGGCGACGCAGGCGTGCAAACAAAAAAGGCATCAAAAGCCCTATGGGCAGGAACTGCAGGAAACGCCAGATCAGATACTTCCCATCCGGTATAAACGGGAAGAAAATATGTTGCAGCGCCCAGAAAAACCCTACTATGGCCACCGCCACCCATGTTTTCCCCGTAAGGGCCTCAAAACGGGGAAACAGGTAACCATTGTAAAAAGTTGATTCGGTGGCTGACCATATTACCCACCAGATGAACAGGCTGTGAAAAAGCGCCCAGGCAGGAAGCTGGCGGCCGGTCAGCAGTCCAGTTCCAAGGTCCGGTTCAATGGTGCCATAGATTAGAACATTTGCCAGGATTGTTACTCCTATAATGGCAACAGGAAATAGCAACAGGAACAAACCAACTCCGATCAGAATATCACGCCAGAGCGGAATATTTCCCACACGCATCAGGTCCCATATGCTGCATCCCTCCTTTCTGAGAAAGTATATCAGCAACAATATGCAACCGATATCAGCAAAAGTCCCGAATACATTCCAGTATGGTACTGAAGCCATCCACGGTTCGGGATCCCCCTGCAGCCAAAATATGCCGGCCGTGATCACCTGACCCAGAAAACAAAGCAGTGACCGGGCAATCAATAATCCGAACAGGATAACTGGTTTTATGGCTCTGAACTTCTCCCTGGTCTCATCAGGGTAACCATCTTTATCAGTTAACTCAATATTGTTAATTGTTCCCATTGATGATTAACCTGTTGCTTCTATCTGACCAGTTCAATGTCTTTCTGCCTGGCATATTCAGTAAAGAACTTATATACCTTGATTCTGCGATCCCTGCCCATGAGATGGAGCAAGATCTTAACTGTTTTCTCCTCCCTCCGGACTATCTTGATCGAATCTTTTCTCACAATAATTCTCTCAATATCTGACTCATGCACAACAACGGTTTTAATCCATCCATCCCATTTGATTTTTAAACTGCCGTTCAATATCTCCACTTTTGAACTAACAGAACCCATAAAAGGAGTAAAGAAGAAAACGCCAAAACACAGAAAAAACAGAACTCTAACCACGTCCATTGTTTCAAGAGATCCAAAGTCTGCGATAAGGGAAACAACCGCCAGGGCAATCATTAAAGCGCCAAGCACTCTCCTGAATATAAACTGCCCTCTTTGTTCAATAATCAGGTTTTCCATAGTTTCAGGTTTTCGACGCGCCTGCCGGTAAAACTGTTTGCGAACCTATCCAAACCGGTCATCTGACTTCCGGCCTTTGATGGATTTACTCTTTTTCTCAAGCCAGCCTGTGCGGACCTTCTCATATGCATCGAATTCGGGAACATATGGCTTGATGTCCAGAAGCGGTGTTCCGTCAAGAATATCCACGTTACTGATCTCCAGCATACCATCTTCAATATTGTCGAGCTGCACAATTGACAGGCCTATAGGATTAGGCCGTTTTGGTGCCCGGGTCGCAAAAACTCCCCTGGGCACAGTATCCATGAAGGGTACTACATTGAGGTTGAAACCCTGGCTTCGGTGGAAATGGTACAGCAATATTATATGCGAGAATCCTTCAAGGTCCTTCAATCCTGAACGATACTCATCGAATAATTGCACAGTTCCTTTCACCCCGGCCGAACCTGCCGGTTGAATAGGCATGTTTTCAAGCTTCCTGTGCGGACTGTGAATAATCCCTATGGGTGTGAATTCAATCATCTTCTCATTTAACTAATTGCAGAGCTTATCTGGCCATAAAAGTTCGGGCAATAAGAAACTTTTTCGGTGGTCAGCTTTTAATTATCTTTCAATTGCAACTACTGTGGCAATGCTGTCGGGTGCAGCTTCAGGAAGCTGAAGGGCGATACCGCCGTTTGAAGAGGTTACTGTGACCGCTGACCTGTCTGGGTCCGCCAGAAGCCATACCTTACCGGCTACTGTAAGCTCGGGAATGTTCAGCAGCCCCCCTTCGGGCCAATCGAACACATGGGCATAGATAATGTTGTTCTTTGCGGTGTACCTACCCCAGTCAGGCCTTTCAAAAGGGCTGGGATCTGTGCCGTAAATGGCCACCCCGTTGACTTCCAGCCAACGCCCCATAGCCTCCAGCCTTTCCACACTCGGGGCAGGGATAAGCCCTTCGGCGGTAGGTCCTACATTCAGCAGGAAATTACCCCCCTTTGAAACAATATCAATAAGGTTATGTATGAGGGTCTCTTCCGATTTCCAGTTATGGTCAAAATGCTTATACCCCCATGTGTCATTCATGGTCATGCACGACTCCCACCGAACCCCGGGCATTCCGGTTGCCGGGATTTCCTGTTCTGGCGTACCGAAATCGCCTGCAAAATCGCCTTCTGCATCCATACCTGCCATGCCCTGACGACCTTTGTCAACACGATTATTGACAATAAGATCGGGGTTGATGTTACGCAAGTAGTTGTATACCTCTTTCCCCATTTCAGTAGTGTAGTCGGGAATCCACTCCCCGTCAAACCATAAAACACCAATATCGCCATAACCGGTAAGCAGTTCTTTTAATTGCGGCTTCATATAATCTTCAAGGTATCGTGGAAAATTCGGGTTGATATTTTCGGAGGTTCTCCACTGGTTGTATTCTGGCTCCCAGATAGCCTGTGCATCTGGATGGTGCCAGTCCATTATCGAATGATAAAAGCCAAGCCTTATCCCTTCCTTTTCGCATGCGTCTGCCAGCTCCTTAATTATATCGCGGCCAAATGGCGTGGCATCGATCACATCCCATGTTGTCACCCTTGAATCCCAGAGACAGAAACCATCATGATGCTTTGAGGTGATGATAATATATTTCATTCCTGCCCGCCTTGCCAGGCTGACCCATTCTTCGGCATCATATTTAACAGGGTTGAACTGTGTAGCGAACTGCTCGTATTCGGCAATTGGAATATTCAGGCTGTTCATGATCCATTCTCCGATACCATCAACTTTTTCCCCCTTGTACTCCCCTGCCGGGACAGCATAAAGTCCCCAATGTATGAACATCCCGAATTTGGCATCATCCCACCAGGCCATCCTGGCTGCCTTTTCGGCTTCGGTTTCAGTCCGGTGATAGTCAATTTGCGGACTGGTGCAGCAGGACAGGAAAAATGCTGCTGCAATTGCGACAATAAGATAGTTTTTTTTCATTGGCTTAGGTTTTTGATATGAATAATGTTGGTTATGCGATTAATATTGATTCCGGCTTTATTACTCAGCAGACAGGCACCCTGCCAACCGTCGACTGCATCAGGTTCGCTGGCCCTCACTATCGTTGTCCTGCATAGGTGCCCTCTTCTCTCCATATCTTCAGCATCAGTTCATAGCGTTCCAAACTCATTCCTGTGTAAATACAGTTACTGGTTCCAAAGACGTATCCTCCTCCAGGCATTCCATCGGCAAGCGCTCTTCTGACATCGGCCACGACATCTTCGTCGGTTCCGGTCTGAAGCAAGGCACAGTTGACGTTTCCGATCAGACAGACCTCATTGCCAACACGTCTTTTGACCTCGGCCAGGTCAACAAAGCCTTGCGGGTCGAGGCTGTGCAATGCATGAGGATTGGCAGAAACCAGGGAGTCAAGAACAGGCATGATATTGCCATCTGTATGCTTGATCACGTAGAACCCCATTTCGCGATAACCAGCCACAAGTTGCCTGAGATAGGGTGTGACGAACTCGTCGAACATGTCTGGAGGCAGAAACGGGTTATCATTGAAGCAATAGTCCGCGCACAGGCAGAACCCATCAACAAAGCCCCATCTCCTGATTCGTTCACCCCGCGCCAGTGCTTCATCAACAAGACGCCGGGAGTCCTCCTTCATCTCATCCGGCTGGTGAGTGAGCTTCATGACGAAGTCCATCATGTCATTCCCGCCGGGAATAGAGTATGTCGCATCACCATGCAGTGTAATCAGGTAGTCCATTCCGGACAACTCGCGTACGTGTTCGATCGACAACCGGATATCATCTTCCTTCCATCCGGCCGGAGAGTGATAAAGCATTCCGGCGTGCTCGTACCGGCGAGCCACTTCAACGTGCAGTTCAGCTACATCACGCCTGTGCAATGTACGTTCCTGTTCCGACATCTGCTCCCACTGCAGGTACTGCCTCTGAGATGGATGGACCCGGCCGAAGGCTTCCATCGTAAGAAAGAACTCCAGCTCGAAATGAGGCACTCGGCCAACTGGTATCTCCCGGTCAAGTGCTGCTATAAATGATTCTCTTGGTGTCATATTTAGCGATTGGGTATTTTAAGGACAACCTGCCTCCATGCGGTATTGGCTTTTGCACCCGCCACACCTGCTTTTGCCTTCTGTGTGGAAACCTGGGCAAAGCCTGCAGGACAAGCCGCAGATACCGGTTTCAGGATATTTAATCTGCATACAATAAACGCTAATATTACTTATAGAACACCGCCAACCAGATAGTTAATTGACCGGGATCTGTCCGCGATACTCTATGCTTGCAGTGCGCCGGGATATTTATGTGATCACCCTTTGACAGATGAGCAACAGAACCATCCTCAAAGGTTATAGTCC
>REEN01000006.1 GCA_007695015.1 Marinilabiliales bacterium | reverse complement strand
CCATCGATGCTTGTGTGCGGATAAATTGCAAAAGCACCTTCTGTAGTTTCAGCCCATTGAGTGTTATCCAGCCCGGTGGGTATCGGATCGTTGTTAAGGTACCTGTCTGCCCTCAGGTTCTGCTTTAACCATAGCTGGTCACCGATCTGCACAGCATGGTACTTCCGTCCGTCGCGGATGTCGGTAATGGAATCAGCCACCTGTGAAAACAGGTTTCCTGGTGCAATTAAGAAGTTTGCTGCGGTGAGAAGTGCGGTGAACGTTAACCGTGAGAAATTTTTCATGTCCTGTCCTGCAATATATCGCCCGTATGATTTAAATTTTCCTCTATTAATGTAAAAATCTTATATTTCAAACAGTTCTTCATAATTATTCAATGCCCCTGCAACCTGGCAGATCACCTCTCCCTTCGGATAAAGACAAAATCTCCGCCCTGGTCTCCCGTCCCCTTTATATCGCCGTACCGTGGGATCGTTGATGTCTGGCTCGTTACAATTGTTTTGAAACTGCTGAAAAGTTCCTCTGCAAGGATAAAGCTCCTTGTATTCTCTTCCAGCCTTTGCACAAGATAACGCAGGAAAATGCTTTCATCTGGCACCTCTGTCAGGTTGCCGCTTGTCATCGCCTTGCGACTCGGACTCGTATAAAAACGGTCAACATTCGAGGGGGTGTCAGGGAACGCGCCGCGCACCTGGAAGATGCCTCCGGCAAAACAGGCATCGGATATCAACAGGGTGTGGTTGCTTTTGATGGCGCCAATGTAATCCCTGATCTGGCTGTTCGCCATCCAGTTGGCGGTGCTCTGGCCGGTGGCGTCATTCGGCAGCCAGTAACCAAGTTCGGTATCCATGTCAAAATACCCGTGCCCTGCAAAGAAGATAAGCAGGTTGTCGTCTTCGGTTATGCGACGGGTAAACCTGTCGAGCTCGTCGATCATATCAGCCCGGGTGGGATTCTCCATCAGGATTACGTTCTCCTCGTCAAACAGGTAATGTTCGGTAAGCACATCAGCCAGTTTACGTGCATCATAGATGGGTTTGTAAAGCGGCAGGATCCAGGGGTCAGGGTACTCCTCGACCCCTACGATAAAGGCAAAGTATCTGGGCGGCCGGCCCGAAGTGATTACCTTCTCAAGCTCTTCAAACCCGGAAACGCGCTCTTCCCCGGAAGGGGCATCATAATACACATCCAGCCTTTTCTCAATGCTGTTGAACCTGGTGTCGATAGCGCGAACGACCACCTCGTTGTAGCCGGCGCTGACATTGAGGTTATATGCGAATGTACCGTCAGGGCCGGCACTGGCATCATGCCCGTTGACAGTGACCATCGAGATGCCGCTCTCATCTTCTGCCACCCCTTCAACAAGCAGTATGCCTTCGTTTATTCTCAACAGGTTGTCAGTAAAATCGCCGGGGGCGGGTGAGGTGATCGTGAGTGCCGGCGGGGTGTTATCTTCAATGTATTCGGGCTCTATGTCAACAAAGGCGGTGAGCGTGGCCTCAAAACCCGAGGCCGTCAACCGGGAAGGGTCTTCTGCCGGTGCCGGTGTAACGGGCAGGTCGCGGAACTGCATGTGCCCTGTTTCCAGGTCAACCCCAAAGGTTATGGTGAGCAGTTCAACCCCGAGATCAAGCCTCATGACCCGGTCAAGGTCGCCGGGAATACGATCGAAACGGAAAACGGCGGTAACCGACTCGCCTGTGCGCATGGTCTTCTGGGGAGCATGGTAGCGCTGGGGGCCGGTAACATCTCCCACCCTGCCCCATTGTGCCTCATACCTGCGGCCGTTGAAACCGGTAACCGACACCATGCGGTTAAAGATCTTCAGGTCCCGCTGCTCACCGTTATTGGTCACGTTAAGCACTGCTTCAACCTGGCTTTCTGACAGCCTGTGCAGGCTTTGCAGCTCGAACAGGAAATCGCCGGACTCTTCAGCAGGATTTTGCACCTCAGAGGGCTCAGCGCTTAGCCTGAACAGTATATCTCCATTCAATCCCCCCGTGTCTTCAAGTACATCCCATACAAGGGTCCGGCCGCTGCCGCCTGTCACCGACGGGCCAACATTTCCCCATGTGGTTCTGAGCTGCTGCCAGGTTGCACCGTCATCGGCCGAATAATACGGCGTTACACTGAACATCTGGCCTACCTGCTCTCCCTCGATTGAATAGGTCAGGGTAAGGTTGTCGCCCATCCGGCGTGCATCAAAGCCGGAAAAGTGCTGGGCGTTGATGGTCGCGGGAGAGAATATCGCAATTGCAAAAAGAGAAGCAGCAATAAGCGTAATGGTTCTGCAGTATTTTTTCATTGAAGGGGGGTATAACCCGGTAAGTGAAAAAGCAGGTGTAACAGTAAATGCAAAAACTTTGTAAAAATGATCCATTGAAAGGGGATTTAATTTGGCATCAGATGTCATTTAATCTCCTGCTCAAGTTCTTTTCTCATTCTCTCTATATCAGGTTCAGATTGCTCGAACCTCTCGCACACTGAACTCTTTTTTTCAATGTATTCCTGTTCCTTGCGGGCGAAATCCACCAGCTCCGAGGCTCTCAGCACGCCCGAAGCCCTGACAACCGGCATGTCTTCCAGGTACTGGTTCAGGTATTCACAACCCCTGGCAAATTCAACACTCCTGTTAAGATATATATCGGTAAGCCGGATAAGCGACTCAAGCCTGTTGTTCAGGTCCCTTCGCGAATCGGTATCAGCAGGTATCAGGTTGACAACGATCAGATACTCCTGTGATGCCTGTCGATAATCTTCATTACTGAAATGCCTTTCGGCGGAACGGAAGCTCATTCTCGATGCCCTCAAGGCATCCCTCTCCTGCGAAAACAAGCTGTTGGAGGTTAAAAGTAACAGCGCTACCAGGCTGATTGTTAGTTTTCTCATGGCTGTGTTATTTTTATTGATGCAATAATAAACAACACAAGTAATTAAACAACAACTACTTGAATAAATCACAATATAAAAGTAGCAATTCTTTGCCAGAAATTAAAACCGGGATACGAATAATTTCACAAACAACCAGTATGGGAAGGTTGGGATAATTATGAACTTTAAACCTTTGATAATTGCTTCAAGCGTCCACAATAAGACTGCCAATAGTTTCTTTTGGTTGAAGCGTTAAGAAATGAGGCTGTTATCATTTTTTCGACAATATCGGATTTTGACAGCATCAGCGACATGATATCGTTAAAAATATTCTCACCTATTTCTGCATTTTCTGCAAGTCTGGAAAACTGCATTCTGGTTTTCCCCCGGGCCAAATTCCCGGGCAATAACCCGTCGTCCAGTGCAAAATCTTTATCGTCAATATGAATCCGGCTATTTAAAAGGTCGTATGCAGGACTCAATCTGTAATCTCCCATAGGTGTTTCAAGAATGGAAAAATTTTTAAAGTGAGCATCCCCATTTGAAAACAGATAATTAAAAATAAGCATCTTAAGCAGCTTGGTTGATTCAATTTTGTATGCAGATAAATGAGCCTGCATTAATTGAAATAAATCCAGGTAACTTCCTGAATACTTGTAATGTTCGCCATGCGTTTGTGGCGTTCTGCCCGCTAAGGAAGCAAAATCATCCTGGGCGAGTTTTGTGCCATCTTCCTTAACATCAAAACGCCTGGTTATATAGGCAGGAGAGCCGTTTTTAAAGAAGATTAATGCATTTTCTGCAGTTTCTATTCCATATACCTGACGTGCAATTTGCATTGTAAGATGCTCGTTGGCCGGCATCTGGCCGGAATTCTTTCCGGCATCAGGAACCGGCTTTAGAATATATGTCCCGCGCTCGCCTTCATCTATTAGTCTTAGCTTGTTCTTTTCAAGCAATACAGAGAATTTTTCCTGCACGCCGGAGATAGAGACGCGCATTCGGTTTTGTTCAAAAAGTTCCTCCGTTTCAGGATCCGTTTCTGATGAATCATAAGGCAATACATGATTTACGGATTTACCCCGAAAGACTCTTTTTAAACAAGTCCTGCTATATGTCGTAAAACCTTTTGCTAAAGTGCCGGGACAATATGATATTTCAGGTAAACTCACCATTATTCTGTTTTAAGAACCCGAATGGCACCAATGCTATCATATTTCGCGGTCGTCATGAGTAACCCGAAATAATCTGTCTGGTCTATTCTGGTTAGTTTACAAACAACCTGTTTGTTAGACCCTTCGGGAAGCATGTTATAAAAGAACGGAAACAGAAACTCTGAATGGAACTCCTGCTTACTTTTAGGCAAGGTAAGACTGATGCCCGGCTTGCTGTTGTCAGCAAACCAGGCGTCATTATATTTGAATGAAAATGAGCCATCATCATGCTGAGTTAAGACTCCTGCTTCTTCATCCTTATACAGGATCTTTGCCTTTCTCATTATTTACGGGATATATTTTTAACTTTTAAACTAACCTCCAGTCCCAATACATCTGCAATCTTTTGTAATGTCTGTAGTGTAGGATTTCCTTTTCCACTTTCAAACTGCTTCAAGGTTCTTAAGCCAACACCAGATAATTGAGCCAGGGATTCCTGCGTGACTTTCAAAGTATCCCGGCGCTCTTTTATTATTTTAATCAATTCTTCAAAGTGCATTATTTCGCTCTTTTTTATGCAAAAATAAAAACAATTTTACAAACTCCAACTAAAAG
>REEN01000005.1 GCA_007695015.1 Marinilabiliales bacterium | reverse complement strand
GACTCAGTCGTCACCCCACCAGCTTCCTGCTCTCGGTAGTGTTACATTTTGCGTGCCCTGCGGTATTGGTCACAGAGCCAAAAGGCCCACATCACGCTACCCCCGTCGCATTTTTGATGATTCTATCAGGATGCTTAGTACCATGATTGCTTGCGTGTTGTCATTAGATATATACAGTTTATTGATATATGAAACCCGCAAGGCAAGGAATTCACCTCTCAAACTCAAGTG
Organism: Marinilabiliales bacterium; assembly: GCA_007695015.1. Lineage (NCBI taxonomy): Bacteria > Pseudomonadati > Bacteroidota > Bacteroidia > Marinilabiliales > Marinilabiliales bacterium. The sequence goes on along the minus strand of REEN01000005.1, from coordinate 3,558 downwards.
GTGCAGGAACTTTTATAGCTTATTATAATAGCTGCGAATTTTAAGATGTATGTAACATTCCAACCGGTAATCTGGTATAAACTTATGTGCTGTTTGAGAGGCTCTCACAACAATTCGAATAACCTTAAAAAATTCCGGATAATGAACGGCAATCAGAGATTATTGTTATTTTCATCTCTTCTGTCATTTTGCTTTATAAGCTTATATGGACAGGAGATTGAGCCATGTGAAGAAAAAGCCCTCCTGGTTATTCTTGTTGTTGATGAAGCAGATAACCCAATTGAGAAAGCAGAGGTAACTATTTCAAATCCTGACATTGGTGTTGTTATTGATCTGCTGACGTCAAAGGACGGAATGTGCGAGGTTTTAGTCCCCAACGGGCATGGATATACCATTGGTATCGGACAGGTTAAGAATGCCGATTACGTCGAAGTACCTGATGAGGCTTATTACGAGTTGGCATTGAAGTACTATATAGATTCGGAATATGCATACGATCTTTCAGAACTAAATGTCAGCATCTATGTTGCAACGAATGAAGGAGTGCCAGTATCTGAAACATTTGAGGTTGTTTCATTGGTAGACAGGCAAATTTATGAGGTCAATTCAGATTTGTCAGGAAATGCCAGGATTGAACTCCCGGCAGGTCAGAACTACCAGGTGAACTTCATTGGCGCGGAAAACTACATGCGGTTTTCAGTCCCGGACAAGCCCCGGCATTTCAGGGATATAGAAATTGAGTATGGCGGACATAAGGAAGGCCGGCTCCATCCGACACTTGATAAAATGCTGGTCGGAATCCATTATTCCGATTTTGACAGTTTAGATGTCGCAAATGAAGTTATAGATATCAGAGGGCTTGATGAGGGTACGGCATTTCAGGTTAAAACAAATGAGGAAGGATGGGCCTGGGTACAACTGCTGAGAGGAGACAGGTACGTTTTTTCAACATCGGTTCTTGGTGATTTCCAGAGAATTTCAGTTCCTGCCACAGAGCAACTGGAGGAACGGATAACTAAGATAAATTTTCTTTCATCCGGTGACTACCATGACTATATGGCTTATATAAAGGGGATGGAGGAAAAGATGGAAGAAGGATATGCAGATTCTATCAGAAGGATGCAGCAGCGTGCAAGGTCACAATCTACCAGGGTACATAATCCCAATCCTCGGCGTCGGGTTATGCAGCCTGAAGAGAGGTATAAGGTAATAGAAGAAAAAGCTCAAAAGGAAAAAAAAGAGATAGAAAATGACTTCACGTATTTTATCAGGCAGGCGCAGGAGGTAAATGCTGTATTTTACAGGTTCATTGATCAATGGGTAAACAAAGTAGTAGTTGTTGACGTGACTTGCAGTATGGATCCATATGTCGATCAGGTTTTAAGCTGGATAGCAATGCAATTGTCGAAAAATGAAAAATCCCAGTTTATATTCTTTAATGACGGCGACGGTAAGCCTTTACATGAGAAGGTAATTGGTGCCACCGGAGGATTTCACTACACAGGCAGTTCAGATATTGACACTATCCTTAACACATTATATTACGCCGAGAGCTTTGGGTGCAGCGGAGACGTTCCAGAAAATGATCTTGAAGCACTTCTCTATTCAACTTCCTACATGGATGAATTTAGTGAACTAATATTAATAGCAGATAATTTTAGTTCCGTTAGAGACATGGAGCTTTTAAAAGATCTGGATGTACCTGTAAGGATAGTCCTTTGTGGTTTTAGGAGATTCGTCCATCCTCATTACCTCGAAATAGCGTATCATACTGATGGTTCTATTCACACTGTAGAGGAGGATATACTTGACTTCAGGACTAAGGTTGATAATGATGAGGTGATCAGAATTAGTAACACAATGTATAGATACAGGTATGGCAAATTTGTACCTGAAAGGTTTAAATGACCACTATCAGGCTAACAATTTATACCGGAAGGAGCCAGCTTGCTTTTGTGGCTTAAAGAAAAAATTATGCAGACAAAAGTCATTCAATGGAATATTAGAATAAATAGTAATACTGATAAGATTGTTGAATTGCTTAGGAGTAGGATTGAAGATAATTACTAATAAAAGAATTCAGGGTACAGCTATACCTGCCACAGCTGATGTCTGACGCTCAAAGTGAAAAGATAAAGCCATCCGGGCACACAAAATGTAACACTACCCCATTGGCACATTGCCGGATATTACCCTCAAGATGACCTGTATCTCTCCGAAAACTCAGTGATCACATCTATCAGTGCAGGGGGAAGGCGCTTGAGTGTTGATTCGATCATGTAAAGCGGGATCTCACCATAAAAGGCTTCTGCAATGCTGCCGGTTATGCATGCCAGTGTGTCGCTGTCCCCGCCAAGTGAAACAGCAAGCCTGATGGCACTCTCAAAACCATCACTTTCAAGGAAGGCCGTTATGGCTTCAGGTACAGTTTCCCGGCAGCTTTCTTTTAATTTATAGCCAGGCCTGATCTGGTCGACAGTCCGGCTCAGATCATATCCAAAGGCCGTTTCGATATACTCCCTGATCTCAGGTTTAGTCTTGCCGGTACGCGCAAGGAATACTGCAGCCGCTGTTGCCTGGGCACCTTTTACTCCTTCAGGGTGGTTGTGAGTTACAGAGGCACTTGTTTCCGCTACCGCCAGCACCTCATCAATTGTGTCGAATGCCCAGCCGACCGGGCAGGCTCTGAGCGCTGAATCTTTCTCCTGGCCATTATAAGGTTTCGGGTCATTATCCAGTATCCATATATAGAAGTTAACAATGTAACCTCTCTCCGGGTATTTTTGAGTATAGCTCCTGTAAAATTCGGCATAGTCGCCGTTTGTGAGCAGGCAGTCCATTGTTGCGGCATTCAGTACAGTGTTACCGGTAAAGTCGCTTTCGTCGCTAAAAAGGTGGAAATCGGTGGTTTTGTCATTGCCATATTTTAAAAAGGAGCCTATTACATCTCCAACAACAGCACCCAGTATCATGTTCTTCTTTTTGACCCTCTCATGGTCATAGAAAATAAAATATTCATCGGCGCTGTTAAAGATCATTTTGCCTTCTCCCGGTTTATCGAGGGCAACCGCGGTTTTGCCGGGTACCCGCTGGAAGGTTTCAACTCTCCTGCCGTTAAAGTAGGGTATCTGGATGATATTCGGCTTGCCGCTTTTCAGTTCTTCCGAAAGAACATACAGTACACCCATGGGGGTCCGTCCCCCGAAGATCCTGTTCCGGCACCAGGTAAACTTTGGTGCCTCAATATTTTCATTCCTGATAAGGCATCTGCCATCGGTCAGGTATTTACAGTCACTGCAGTTGCTATGTGGGAAGTATGCCATAATAATGAGTTTTTCAGGGCCTGGTTAAAGGTTACCGGTTTTCCCGGTTGTTTTCTTTTTTAACTCTTGCTTGAAATTTTCTAATTGCCGGTTGAACTCTTCCTCAACAATGTCAGGACAGGAATTTATGATCGAAGCCAGGTGTACCGCACAAGGGTCTGTTTTGCTAATATTCATAAGCATATCAAGGTCATCTCCATCAATGAGTTCAATTAGGCTCTCCCTCTCTTCGCTG
>REEN01000004.1 GCA_007695015.1 Marinilabiliales bacterium | reverse complement strand
GCCCACAGGTACTGGCAGTAGTCCGTTACCCCCGGCAGAGCTTCATAAACGGCAGGTGCCAGCAACGCCGACGAGGCATCGTTCCAGCGGCCGTAAGTTGAGTCATCGGCATGGATAAGCTTGTAAACCGAATCCTGGTTCTCATGGAACCGGTCGAGTCCGGCCAGGCCAACTATGCTCATCGCAAGGGCAAGTGCCACCGAAAGCCCCAGTGTGAGTCCCCCGACATTGATCAGGGTGTAAACCTTATTATTTGCCAGACTTTTAAATGCATACTTGATGTAATTAAACATAGCTCTTGTATTTTTTTAATTAATGGCCGCCATGGTCACTAATACCTCAGCGCTTCAGCCATGTAACCTACGGTTAAAACAGTCGAACAAATATCTCCTTATAATATTTCCGGTAAAAGCATCATTGGTTCTGATCATAATTTTTTTGTTAATTTTGAAATAAAATCATTCAAAATGAGAGACTGGACAGACAATATTGAAAGCAATCCGGATATCCTTTATGGCAAGCCCGTAGTAAAGGGTACCCGCGTACCTGTCGACATGGTACTTGAGAAGATGTCGAACGGACAATCCTTTCAGGAAATAATCCGCTCTTATCCTGATTTAACTGATAAAGATCTATACGCATGCCTGGCCTATGCCTCTTCGCTGATAAGGAATGAAATAACCAAACCACTGGCATCCTGATGCAATTTCTTGCCGATGAAAATATTGAATATCCAGTAATCAGGATATTGAGAAGTAATGGTGTTGAAATTCTCGCGATAAGAGACCTGATGAAAGGTGCAACAGATTCAGAGATACTGGAATTTGCATTTAAAGAAAAGCTGATCCTGATTACTTCAGACAAGGATTTTGGTGAGTTGACCTTCAGGTTAAAGAAGCCTAACCACGGCATTATCCTTTTAAGAGAGCCCGCTGCAGGAATTGAAGAAAAGGCAGAAATACTTAATGTTGCAATCAAAAAGCTTGATAAGGATGCCTTTAATAAATTCATTGTTATTGACAGATTAAAGATCAGATTTCGAAGTCAGTTATAACTGCACAGTCACTCATACCTCAACGCCTCCATGGGTTGCACCCGGCCGCCACGGTCATTCATACCTCAAAGCCTCCACAGGGTTTCTTATTGCCGCCCGCCAGGTCTGCCAGCCGGTGGCTGCCAGGGTAACCGTCACGATAGCCGCTGCAGAAGATATCAGGATCCACGGATAGAGCGGCAGCTTGTAAGCGCCGGGAAAAGCGTTATGGACAAGCCATGCTCCCGGCCATGCCAGCGCCAGCGAAATACCGAGCAGGATGAAAAACTCCCTGTTGAGCAGAAGAAAGATGACCCCGTCGGGACAACCGTTTATCTTCCTGATCCCTATCTCCTTGGTCCGCCGCAAAACACTGAATGATACCAGTCCCAGTAACCCCGTAACCGCCAGGAACAAGCTGAACCCGGTAAAGAGAAGTACCGACTTTTTAACAGTCTGGTAGCTCCTGTAGGCGTTTTCATTCATGAAAGCCGACTCGAGCTCTTCTATCACAAAAGGATCGTCAGGGAATACCCGGCTGAACTCAGATGCAAGGAGTCCCACCGCCTCATCGCGGTAGCCAGGCAGATAGCGGAAAGCATAAACACGGCTGCCGGTCATCTCACCGGGAGCAAGAGTGAGCACAACAGGATCGAGCGGATTGTGAATATCCATAACATGATAATCGGCAACAACACCAACCACGGTATACCTGTTATTGTCAAGACGCTTGCCTATGGGGTTGTCCCATCCGAAATAACGCACCGCCGTCTCATTTACCAGGCATGCATTGTGTACATCAGACGGATAATCCCTTGAGAAATCCCGGCCATCAACCAGGGAGATTCCCAGGTTGCCAACGAAATCCCAGGAAACACTGTTGGGCCTGTACCTGACCCTTGTACCCGGGTCGGCCCCCTCCCAGTTGATCATACCGCCGCCAAAGTTCACAAAAGGCAGGTTATCTGACATTGACGCATTCAGGATGGCCGGACTTTGCAGCAAACGGCTCCTGAAATCTTCAAAACAGATTTCTTCTGCCGGTGTGGTGAGCTGCACGTATATCATGTTCTCCCTGTCAAAACCTATATCTTTTGAGGTCAGATGGTTTACCTGCACAAGGAAAAAGAGGCTGAGGCAGATAAGGAACACCGAAATTGAAAACTGCAGCAGAACCAGGACCTTGCGCAGCTTTATCCGGTCACTGCCGGCTTTGAACTCTCCCTTGAACAGGTTAACAATGCTGTTTGACGACATAAGGAATGCCGGGTAAGCACCTGCCAGCAGTCCGATACCGGCCGCTCCTGCCGCCAGTATAGCGGTTACACGCCAATCATGAAAAAAATTCGGGTCGATGGCAGTGCCCATGATGCTGTTGAAAAACGGAAGCAGCAATGAGGCGAGATAGATAGAAATGGCAAATCCAATTACCGACACCACCACGCTTTCGCCCAGGAACTGCAGGATCAGTCCGGGTCTCTTGCATCCGCTCATCTTCTTGATCGCTATCTCCTTACCCCTTATCGACGAACCCGCGATCGTCAGGTTCACGTAATTGAAAACCGACATCGAAAGTATGAATACACCGATCAGCCCGAATATCCAGATTATGTTATAGTAGTCAGGCACGCTGTCAAGCCTCATTCCTGCGAGGGCTCCCAGTCTGAGTGTCTCCATCTCCATGCCGTCACGCCCGGCAAAAAGGTCCCTCACCGCTGCCTCCGCCGCCTCTCTGCCCGCTCCCTCTCCCAGCATCACAAAAGTCATGAACGACGCCGGTATGATATCATCCCGGCCTATCCCTTCGGTCCTCAGGAGTGTCGGCAGCGATATTATGTACTCAGGGCGTATGGTCGAGTTAAGAGGCAGGTCGTTATATACACCCGCAACCATAAGCTCGTGCTTTCCGTCGAGCGTAACAACCATTCCCTCTGCGGCTTCCCCCTCAAACAACCTGCCGGCAAGAGATTCTGAGATCACTACAGTAAATGGCTGTCCGAACTCATCAGGCAGGCGGCCATCGGCGAAACTACAGGTAAAAACATCAAAGAAATTCCTGTCAGCATATATCCCCCTGTCAATCCTGTATTGCCTTTCGGCGGAAACAGACAGGAACCTGTCCCCCACCTGGTAAACAGATGCAACCCTCTCAAAACCCGGGTACTCTTCCAAAAGAGGCGCCGTTACCGGGGGCGTAAAAGGCGTGATGCTGCCGGTACCGGAATTGCGGGCCGACAAAGCGATATCGCGCTGCACGATGAATATCCTGTCATAGTTCTCATTGTGTTTATCCCAGCTAAGCTCATATTTAATGAATAGTGCAACCAGCACAACAGCAACAAAACCAACCATAAGGCCCAGTAAAGAGACCAGTGATGTAAACCTGTTCTTCAAAAGGTTGCGCATCGAAATCCTGAAAATAATACCGCTCATTTATAGTTTATTAAT
>REEN01000003.1 GCA_007695015.1 Marinilabiliales bacterium | reverse complement strand
GTGTGCTGGCCACCACGGTAAACAGCAGCAATGAAGAGAATATCGAGCTGGTAAATGAAAAGGCCAAGGCGGGATATATTACCGGCTACGCCGATCCTGAATATATAAAGGAGTTGCCTGTGTTTCGTCTCCCTTTCCTTTCGGGGAATCGCAAGTACAGGGCCTTCCAGGTAAGCGGCGATTCAATGCTGCCGCTGCCCGACGGTTCGTGGGTGACGGGGGAGTTTATAGCGGACTGGCACGGGATCATCAGCGGGAAGCCTTATATTGTGCTAACCCTTAATGACGGCGTGGTGTTCAAGATAGCCGACAACCTTATCAGGTCGGAGGGGGTGCTGAGGATGTATTCCCTTAACCCCTTTTATGAGCCGTATGACCTGCCGGTGGGGGAGATCAGGGAGGTATGGCGCTTTGTAAACTTTATCAGCGCCGAGCTGCCGGATACCGAAACCGGCGATGAGGCAACGCGCCGCATGGTGGCCGAGCTCAGGAACGAGCTGAAACTGATACACCAAAAGCTTGATAAGCAGGGCTGACGAGTAAGATGATCACAACACCTAAGAGACAGCAAAAACAATATGTGCAAATTAAAACAAACTAACAATGAAGGTATTATTCATTAACGGCAGTCCCCATGAAAAGGGGTGCACTTACACGGCATTGAATGAAATTGCCGAAACCATCGAAAAACAAGGTATTGAGGCAGAAATTTTCCAGGTCGGCACCGACCCGGTCTCCGGCTGCCTGGGATGCGGCACATGCAGGAAAACCGGACGATGTGTGATTGACGATGTAGTAAACAAATTCCTTGAAAAAGCAGAAAAGGCCGACGGGTTTGTCTTCGGATCACCTGTCCATTTTGCCGCCGCATCAGGCATGCTGACCTCTTTTATGGACAGGGTGTTCTATGCAGGCAGGAATAAATTTGCCCACAAGCCTGGAGCATCTGTTGTCAGCTGCCGCCGTGGGGGCGCAACCGCAACCTTTGACCAGATCAACAAGTATTTCACAATAAGCAATATGCCGGTAGTCAGCTCCCAGTACTGGAGCATGGTTCATGGCAATACCCCCGATGAGGTAAGGCAGGACAAAGAGGGGCTGCAAACCATGCGCACGCTCGGAAACAATATGGCCTGGCTGCTCAGGTGCATAAGGGCAGGGAAGGAGGCCGGAATAGAACTGCCCAAAACGGAAAAACCGGAAAGGACAAACTTTATCCGCTGAACATAAAAGTCTCCGCAACACGGTAAACCGGTCCCCGGGGCTGTAGTTCGCTGTTGTACAGGTTGAAGCAATTTACGGTGAAGTCCGCTTCAAAAGGGTTGGCCAGCCCGATCTTCTCTGACACGACTCTGTAATCCTGCGGCAGCAGCCACTTTATCCGCGCAAGGGTAATATGGGACTTCAGCTTTTCACTCACCCCAAAAACTGCGGCAATTCTGCTGTACAGGTCATTCAGCTCTTCAGACTCTTCCAGTTCCAGCCATATCAGCCTGGGTTTCCTTTCGGGAAAGAGTTTGATTTCCGTCGTAGTCAGGGTAAAAGGAGAGAAGGAGATCTTTCGCAATTCAGAGAACTTTTCCTCAGAGCCTGTATCACCCAGGAAGAGCAGGGTGAGGTGCAGGTTTTCCTTCCTGACAGGCTTCAGGCCCTTAATTCCCCGGAAGGGTGTAATAATTTCTCCAAGTTCATCCTTGAGCTGATCAGGGAGAGGTATGGCAAGAAATTGACGCATTTAATCACCTTTATCAATTCTGTAAACCGGTCACCGTCAGGACAGCTGCAGGGGTTATATACACATGACAGAAGAAAACCAGATCAGATGCGTTAATAATTAAAGCTTTATGTCAAAAACATCATCGCCCTGAACAGGCATCTCTTCAGTCTCTACCCTCTCAACTCTTGCAAAATCAGGGCCTTTGCGGCACCATGAAACAAACCCGCCCAAAGCCTTTTCTCCGGCCTCAGCCTCTGCATATACTGAACCATCGGCCATGTTTTTAACTAAGCCCTTAACACCCAGGTACCGGGCCATGGTCCGCGCCTCGAACCTGTAAGACACACCCTGTACGCGGCCGTAAATCCTTATTTTCATACGTTTCTTCACCATCGTAAAAATACTATCAAAAAAGCAGTAAACAAAGTCAGAGTCACCTGTCACAATGAACATTCATCCGGCAAAATTGTTATTAATCGGAATCAATGTTGAAATTGTATAAGCTGAAAATAATTGTAAGACACCGCGATGTTAAAAACACAAAATTAAAAACGATGAAAAGAATTAGCGTTATTGTAACCACACTGTTTTTGAGCGCACTTGTTACGAACGCACAAAGTGAAACTACACTCCACGATTTCGTGGTAGAAGATATTTACGGCGACACCTTTGATCTTGCTGACCTCAACGGCAAGAAGGTACTGGTAGTCAATACGGCCAGTAAATGCGGACTTACTCCCCAGTATGAGGGCCTGCAGGAGCTATATGAGGAATTCGGAGGCGATGATTTTATCATTATAGGGTTCCCTGCAAATAATTTTGCCAACCAGGAGCCCGGTACCAATGAGGAGATAGCTCAGTTCTGCCAGATGAATTACGGAGTCTCATTCCCGATGATGTCCAAGATTTCGGTAAAGGGAGATGATATCCACCCGCTTTACCAGTGGCTTACCCAGAAGTCGCATAACGGCGTCGTTGATGCCGAGGTAACCTGGAACTTCCAGAAGTTCATGGTCGATGAGAACGGAAGGGTGGTCGATTATGCAGCACCACGTGAAAACCCCCGTTCAGAAAAGATACTGAACTGGATCGCCTCCGGAAGCTGATAAAACCGGGGCATCAGGCTTGCAACAGAATACAGGAAACATTCCGGGATGAGCTTAATGCTCCAGATCCCGGAATGACCTTTATCTTGAAACAACAAACCTTCTGATCACAACATCGCCGCCAGGCTCAAGCTCAACCCGCAGCAGGTATACCCCCGCGGGAAGGCTTCCGACAGCCAGTTCCCTGTTGTGGGCATTCACATCAACATGAATTATTACCTGGCCGCTTATATCGATAACCCGCAACTCACGCAGCAGCTTTTCAGATTCAACTATAATAAAGTTATAGGCAGGGTTGGGATATACTTTCAGTATTTCAGGTGCCATATCATCAATAACATATGATACATCAGATTCAAGCTGCACATCAATGACCAATCCTGAATTCTCAATATCAAAGTTGGCAGATGCATCACTGTAACCCTCCTTCTCAACAATATATGAATAGGTGCCGGAAACAGCTTCAAAGCCAGCCTGACCATCTGAATCAGTGTAAAGAGTGATAAGATCAACAGCATAGGCCTGCA
>REEN01000002.1 GCA_007695015.1 Marinilabiliales bacterium | reverse complement strand
CTGGTTGACGGTGCAGTTGCCAGCGATGAGCATTTTGAAAGAGAAGCAGTAAAAGAGAAGGCCTGAGCATACGGGATACTGCTGCCGGGGAAATTTTCCGGCAGCAATCCCGTAACAGGGATCTTAACAGTTAAACATTTTACTCATGAGAGTAGCATATATCATACTAACTATCTTTATTACCTCAGTATTAAACGCCGGTTTTGTCGCAGCAGCGGGGGACAATCGTATCGAGTCCCCCACCCTGCGGGGCTATGTAAGGAACATGCCCGCGTTGAGGCTGGACAAAGATTTTTCTGACCCGTCATTCACCAACCTGTTTCACAACAGGCTCAATTTCAGGTGGAACATCAGCAGCAATTTCCACCTGGTGGCAGAGGGCAGGAACAGGCTGTTCTATAACACCATGTTCAAAGACTATCCGCAGTATAGTGACATTCTTGGACGTGATGGGGGACTGATGGATCTTTCCTGGGTATGGCTTTCAGACGGCCCATGGATCGGACACAGCATGGCGGACAGGCTTTACGCGGACTGGCGGGGTGACAAGTGGCAGGTACGGGTGGGCCGGCAGAGGATAAACTGGGGTATCAATTTGGTATCAAACCCGAATGACCTGTTCAACACCTACTCGTTCTTTGATTTTGACTACCCCGAAAGGCCCGGCTCCGATGCCATAAGGATACAGCATTTCACCGGCGACCTTTCACGTATCCAGCTTGCGGTAAGCCCGGCGAGGAACAGCCGCAAAACGGTTGCCGCAGCAATGCTGGGCACCAACTGGAGAGGTTATGATGTGCAGGCCGTTACAGGATACTACAGGCACAGGCTTGCGCTGGGTGGCGGCTGGGCCGGAAGTATCGGCGGGGCAGGATTCAAGGGGGAGGCCACCTGGTTCCATGATATTGAAGAGGAGGCCGGAACAGACCGGAGCAACATCGTGGCTTCAACCGGGATTGACTATATGTTTGCGAATGGCACATTCGGAGTGGTTGAATTTCTTTATAACGGTGGGTACAACAGGAGACCGGGAGAGGTGTTCATGATAACCGAGCCGCTGAGGCCCGACAACATCATGTTCTCAAAATACGCTGTAACGCTCAGCGCTCAGCGCGCCCTGTCGCCAATCCTCCAGGGAAGGCTGGCCGTAATGGCCCTGCCCGATATTGATGCCGCATTTCTGATGCCGGGAATTGACTACTCCCTTACCAGGGACCTGGACCTTGAATTTGTGGGACAGATCTTCCTCGGAGGATCGGGAACAATATTCGAAGAGGCAGGGGCAGGCTTCTTTGTCGCCCTGCAGTATTCTTTCTGAAAGAATTGCTAAAGATTCAATTATGTTGATCCGGAATAAGTGTAACCAAAGATAATAACTGAAAACCCTTAAACAACTGACAAATGGCTACGCATGGTTCATACTCAAACAGAAGACCGGGACTGACCCGCATAGCGATCTTTATTGCCTGCCTGCTGACAGTCGCAAATGCAGGGGCAACCAACAGTGATATCTACAAACCGATAGAACGTCCAACCGTGGCAGTTGTGCTGAGCGGCGGAGGGGCAAAGGGAATTGCACACATCGGGGTTCTTCAGGCTCTTGAGGAAAACGGAATTCCGGTTGATTATATAGCGGGCACATCCATAGGGGCTATTGTAGGGGGACTGTATGCAGCAGGTTATTCACCGGCCGAAATGATGGAGATAGTCCGTTCGGATGAGTTCATTGCTGCAGCCAGGGGAAGGATTGAGGACAAGTACGGACTTTATTATTTACAACCCCGGCCCGACCCCGCCTGGCTGAGGATTAATGTTAGCCGGGAACATCTGTTGGATTTTCAGGGAGTCATCCAGAGCAATATCCCTACCAATATCGTTTCACCATTTTTGATGGACTTCCTGTTCATGGAGTATCTCGGACCGGCTGCGGCAGCGGCAAACTACAGCTTTGACAACCTGCTTGTCCCCTTTCGCTGCATAGCTGCAAATATAGAAGACAACAGGGGCGAGGTAATGAGATATGGCAGCCTTGCCGATGCAGTAAGGGCCTCGATGACCTTCCCCTTCTATTTCAAGCCGATTACCATTGACGGCAGACTGATGATGGACGGTGGCATGTTCAATAACTTTCCCGCCGATGTGGTGCATATGGAATTTGTTCCCGACATTGTTATCGGAAGCGTGGTTTCAGGAAACCCTGAAAAACCGTCACCCCATGATATAGTCTCGCAGCTGCAGACCATGCTGATGGCATATACACGATATGACATCGGCACAGAGAGGGGCTTCATGGTAAGGCCCGATGTTCCCGATCTGAATGTAACCGATTTCAGCCAGAGCGAGAGGGTTTACCAGATTGGGTATGAAGCTGCAATTGCCAGGATCAGCGAAAACCAGCACCTCTTTGAATACAGGGTTGAGGGGGGAGTGCTTGAACAGAAAAGAGAGGCATTCCGCAGTGAAATGCCCGCGCTGATGATTGACCAGGTGACTGTTTCCGGATTGAGGGATAACGAAAGAAGGTTTGCCGAAAACTTTCTTAAACGAAGCAGCGAGCCGGCAGATCTTGAGGAGATAAAAAGGAATTACCTGGCTCTTCTCTCGCTCAGGAGATTTAAAAACTCCTATCCACGGATCATCTATAACTATGAAACCGGTTACTATGATTTCTTTGCCGATATGGAATATGATTCTGACTATTTCAGGACAATCGGCGGCAACATCTCATCTGAAAATATCAACCAGGCCTTCAGCGAAGTACAGTTCTGGCGCCTCGACAAAAACCCGGCCCATCTTTCAACCAGGGCATATTTCGGCAGTTTTTACACAAGTGCCGGACTTTCGGGCAGAATGGACTTCATTGGCAGACATCCTTTCTACCTGTTTACCGATATTACCTACAGCCACTGGAAATACTCATCCAGTCCGCTCTTCTTTTTTGAAGAGCAGAAGCCTGCCTTTCT
>REEN01000001.1 GCA_007695015.1 Marinilabiliales bacterium | reverse complement strand
TTATCCTTAACTTTTTCATCCAAAGTATCAAAAAACTCCCACACTTCTTCAAGTAGAATAATATCAAATTTTTGTTTCATTAATCACTTTTTTGTTCCTGCCAAATATAGACAAAAGTTCTAATATATGGAAACATATTCAGCTGTGTTTTCTGAACAGTATTTTATTTTTTATCTATTCCGAAACACTCAATACAAAATTTGGCAAACCAACTTGCGATTTAAAGTGGTCAAATTCGACCACTTTAAAACCCGGATTATTTATTTGCTCCCATGTGCTCAAAAATTCGAGTGTGTAACAGCCGGAAACCAACTGCATTACAAACCACTAAAGTACAAAACAGGAAATTAATAGTATCTGAAATTGATCATATTTTTAAATGCAATCCCCCTCTGTTTCATGCTGCAGCCAGCAATGACCAGTTTACCCTCTGCTGCCGGGCAGAAATACCTGTTATCTTATTCCAACTATTAAGGCATTTATTTCGTTATATTTTTTTACCTTATACCCAGATGTCAGATCTCGAGGTGACTGTTTCAATAACCGGGAATAATTCCTTAAATTAGCTGACAATGAGCGTGAACATCCTGAAAAGAACCCTGCTGATTGCAATAATTTCAGCAATATCAGTCAGCTCCCTGGGCCAGAGTTCCAACCAGGCCGGCATTAACCCTGGCTACGGGATTTGAGACGGTGTGCATGCAGGTGTATATATACGGGCGGGATTTATTAACTTTGTCAAAAACCGGCACGCGGCATAAACGGGCCGGGTAATGGCTTGTGAAACATGGACTACAAAAAAGGAATAATAGTTTTGCTGGTGATCCTGACCGCGGGTTGTTCGGTTTTAAGGAAAACTGCTGATGAAGCGGATAGTGAGCCGCAAACGGTCGGGGAGGTCGAACCGGTCACGCTTACAGGATTCAAGGCAACGGGCAACGAACCGTTCTGGGCACTGGAAATTGAATTTGACAACCTGCTCAAATTCACAAGCCTTACCGAAGAGTTCCCTGAATTCACCTTCCCGGCAACCGGCCCTGAAAGGGTTGACGGCCTTTCATTTGTGAGATACTCTGCAAGGACATATAATGCCAATACAGTTGTAGAGATCTCCCGCGAAGAGTGCATCGACACCATGAAGGGAAACCGCTTCCCCTACAGGGTAAGCCTTTCATTAAAAAGGACCCGGGATGATGATTTTACGGTATTCAGGGGATGCGGACAATACCTGGGCAGATACCGGCTGAATGATATATGGGTGCTTGAAAAGATTGACGGCGAAGCTGTTGATATTCCTGAATCAAGACAAAAGCCTACCATGGAGGTTGACCTGGCAGGCATGACCATATCCGGTTACGGGGGTTGTAACAGATATCACGGGAAGGCCGGGCTGGTCAATAATACGCTGGTAACCGGCAACATCATGTCAACAAAGATGGCGTGCCTTGACACACAGGAGGTCGAGAACCGTTTCCTTAAAACGATATCGTCTCAAACCCTGGAGTTCGAAATAGATGAGGAGGGCCTGCGAATGACCGACGGCGAGACCGAGCTCTTTTTCACCAGGGCGGAATAAATCACACTTCACCCCATCATGAACATATTATCACGGTATTTGCCGGTACACCTGCAAGGGCTGTGTTCAGGCATCCTGCCACGACAGGTTGGTTCGTTAGGTGGCTCAGACGCTCCTAATTAACCCCCCTGACGTTCATTTTAATCCCGAACACCGCATCCATGGCGGTAATGAACAGCATGTCCCTGTCAGGGCCGGCAAAGCATATGTTGGCGGTCCACCCCTTGTCGACCGGGATATGTGCTATCTGCTCCCCATGCTTGTCAAATACCGTAACACCGCGGCCTGTAAGGTAAACATTGCCACGATCATCCATGGTCATGCCGTCGGAGCCCAGCTCACAAAAAAGCCTGCGGTTCGAAAGGGTGCCGTCGTCATTGATATCGTAGGCATAGGTCTTGTTATCACCAATATCGGCTACGTATAGCGTCTTGCCGTCAGGGGTGCCGATAATGCCGTTGGGCTTGACAAGGTCTTCGTCAACCCTGAAGTAGCTGTTGCCGTCGGCGCTCAGAAAATAGACATGCTCACCGTCCTGCTGCATCTCCGGATCGCGCTCCCAGTAGCCTCTTTTATAGAGCGGGTCGGTAAAATACATACCTCCGTCGGGTCGTACCCACACGTCATTGGGGCCGTTTAGCAGCTTCCCGCTCCAGTTGTCAACCAGAACGGTAACCTCTTCGGTATCCATATCGATCGACCAGAGCTCATTGTCCATGTCGGCACAGGTGATAAGGTTCCCGCTTTTGTCAAAATACATGCCGTTGGAGCGGCCTGCATCTTCCATAAAAACCGATAATTCGCCTGTGGACCAGTTCCATTTCACTATTGTGTTATTTGGCTGATCGGTAAAATAGACATTCCCCCCGGCATCGGGAGCCGGCCCCTCGGTGAAGGAGAACCCGTCACCCAACAGTTCAAGGGTTGCCCCCTGGGCAATAATATTGGTTTTATCCATTATCTGGGCGTTTAGTGAGAATAAAGGCAGCAAAAGAAACATAATGAATTTAAGTGCAATAAGGCATTTCAGGCTGTCAGGCCTTCCTGCGACAGCAATTTCCAGGTATGACGACGATTTGTTTTCCATAAAAGTTTTGTTTAATACGATTAATGAGGTTATGACATAAAGGCCAAATATATTACTTTGTGCATAATTCTTCCGTTCTAATTACTGGTTTCAAAAAACTCCAGCATCATTTTTGACATCTTACGGTAAACACGCCTGTAACGCACCTTATCTGCAACGTTTACCGTTTCC